>JBAVPF010000086.1:0-2200 GCA_049692815.1 Acidimicrobiia bacterium | reverse complement strand
GGAGTCGATGAAATCGACTCCACCGCAGGCCCAGGCCACGGCCAACGAAATCAGCCCGGAGTCGATGAAATAGACTCCACCGCAGGCAGGCCACGGCCAACGAAACCAGCCTGGAGTCGATGAAATCGACTCCACCGCAGGCCTAGGCCAGGGCCACGAGGTCGAGGAGCTCCTCGTCGAAGTACCTCATATCCCCGTCGGGCATGAGAACCGCCCGGTCGGGCGTCAATTGGGCCACGAACTCCGTGTCGTGGCTGACCATGACGATCGTCCCCTCGTATGCGGTCAGGGCGTCGAGCAGAGCCTCCTTCGCCTGGGGGTCGAGGTTGTTGGTCGGCTCGTCGAGGAGCAGCACGTTCGGACGTGACGCAACCAGCATCGCCAGAGCCAGCTTGGTCTTCTCACCCCCGGAGAGAGTGCCGGCGTCCTGATCGACCTTGTCCGCCAGCAAGAAGTGCCCGAGCAGGGATCGCACGGTGGTATCCGGGAGGTCGGTGACACCCCGCATGTGGTCGAAGACGGTCATGCCGTCGTTGATCTGCTCGTGCTCCTGTGCGTAGTACCCGAGGGTCGCCTGATGACCCAGTGAGACCTCGCCGAGATCAGGAGTCTCCACACCGGCCAGTATCCGGAGCAGCGTGGTCTTGCCGGCGCCGTTGAGCCCGATGAGCAGCATGCGCTCCCCACGCTCCACCGCGAACTCGACATCCAGGAAGACGAGGTTGTCACCAAACGACTTGGCCAGTCCGGTAGCGGCCAGAGGCACCCGCCCCGACCGTTCCGGTTGAGGGAAAGCGAGACGGACCTGCTTCCCACCCCTCTGCACCTCGACCAGGTCACGCTTCATCCGGTCGACCCTGGTCTCCATGGCCCGAGCCACCTTTGCCATCTTCTCCGTCGTCCCCTTGAAGCGCCGGATGTTCTCCTCGAGTCGGGCGATGGCGTCGTCCTGATGCCTCCGCTCCCGCTCCTTGCGCTCCTGACGAGCCTCACGCTCGCCCAGGTAGTGGCTGTAGTTGCCGCGATAGGCCTCGATGCTCCCATGCTCCAAGGCGAGCACCGACGTGATCGCCTCGTCGAGGAGTGGCAGGTCGTGAGAGACCACGAGCATCCCTCCCTTGTAGGAGGCCAGGTACTCGATGAGCCATGCCTTTGCGTCGAGGTCGAGATGGTTGGTGGGCTCGTCGAGCAGCATCACGTCGGTCTCGGCGAAGAGAAGACGGGCCAGCTCCACCCGTCGCCTCTGGCCCCCGGACATGGTCCTCACGGGCTGTCCCAGCTCGTCGTTGCCTATGCCGACGTTGGCCGCGATCCTCTTGGCCTCGGCCTCGGCGACGAACCCGCCCTTTGCCTCGAACTCGTCGTGGAGCCGGGCGAACCTCGCGATCCCTTGATCCCGCTCCTCCCCGTCGAGCCGTTCCAGACGCTGTCGGGAGTGCTCGATGCGGCGCTGCATCGCCCCGATGTCCCGCGCCATGAGAACGCGTTCCAGGGCCGTGGCATCCGGGTGCTCGAGCTCGGGCAGCGCCGCTTCCTGGGAGAAGTAGCCGATGTTCCCGGATCGGAGGACGGTGCCCTCCGCCGGTTGGAGATCACCGATGAGGGTGCGCATTAGTGTCGTCTTGCCGGCGCCGTTGCGGCCGACCAGCCCGATCCTGTCACCTGACTGCACGCTGAAGGAGACATCCTGGATGAGAGTCCGGATGCCGGCTTCGATGCGGAGGTCGCGCGCGATGATCATGATTCGTAGGGAGGGAGAGCCACATTCTACGAGTGGCCCCGGGACCGAGCGAGGTGATTATCGAGTCAGCCGTCGAGCCCCACGGGGATGGCCGAAGGGGCCAGGATGGTGTCCACCAGGCCGTATTCCACCGCCTCCTCGGCGGTGAGCCAGCGGTCTCGATCGGTGTCGCGTGCCACCCTCTCCACGTCCTGGCCGGTGTGACGGGCGAGGATCTCGTTGGCCATCGTGCGAGCGTCTCCGGCGCTCATTCGACCAATGATCCACAAGATTCCGATTCCCGCCAGACGGCGTTAACCGAGCGGACACATCCGGTGGATACAAAACAGTCATCAGGTTCCTCCCGAACTTGATACGACAACAGATCCCTCCTCCCAGGGGCACTCGGGGCGGCGGCAACGTCGCCCCGATCTCGTTGTCCGGCGTCGCCCGATTCTTCGGCGGGTCGCTATGTTGCCG
>JBAVPF010000085.1:0-4364 GCA_049692815.1 Acidimicrobiia bacterium | reverse complement strand
GCCCAGAGCCTTGGGGACCTGGGAGACGAAGATGAGAATGGCGATGCCGTTCAGGTAACCGATGCGGAGCGGCTTCGAGAGCAACTCTGTGACAACCCCGAGGCTCAGGTACCCGGCAGCCAGGCATACGAGCCCGGCCAGGATGCTCATCGCCGACGCCAGGACGATCGCCGTAGCGGGGTCCCCGGCAGCGAGCGGCAGGACGACGGCGGCGATGACGGGGGCGAGGGACGAGTCGGGGCCCAGTACCAACCGTCGATTCGGACCGAAGACGGAGTAGGCGAGAAGCGCCGCGATGGTGGTGTAGATCCCCGTGTAGGCGGGAAGCCCGGTGAGCTCGGCGTATGCCATCCCCTGGGGCACGAGCATCGCTGCCAGCACGAGGCCTGCCGTCAGGTCCGGTCGTGCCCAGGACCGGTCGTATCCACTCAGAAGCTGGACGACCGGGATTCGTCGGCTCCAACGGGCAATCTCGGTCAAAACTCCCTCCCAGGGCACGAGATGGGCTGACGCTAGCCGGTCGCCCGCCCCCGGCCTTACGGCCCGGCCTCCGGGTCGCGACGCTAGTTTCCACGCCGACTAGGAGGTTGCGATGGTCAGGATGCTCGTCGGCACGGAGAAGGGCGGCTACCTCGTCGAGGGCTCGGGGAGTGACTGGGAGGCGACCGGGCCGTTGTTTCCTGGCTGGAAGGTCACGGCGTTCGGACGCACACCCGACGGGACCCATCTGGCGGCTGTGGGCAGCAACTGGTTCGGAATCGGCATCCATCGCAGCTCGGATCTCGCGCAGTGGGAGCAGATCGATGCCCCGCCCGCCTGGCCCGACGACTCGGGGCGCAAGATGGAGCAGTTGTGGACGTTTCACACCCAGGGGAAGAGAGTGTGGGCGGGGGTCGCTCATGCCGGGCTGTTCATCTCCGACGACCAGGGTGTGAGCTGGAGCCCGATCGCCGGGTTGAACGAGCACCGCACCAGAGACGACTGGCAGCCCGGTCTGGGCGGCTTGTGCGCTCACCGCGTGATGGTGGACGGGGATAGCCAGTGGGTGGCGATCTCGGCCGTGGGTGTGCTCCGATCCGACGACGGTGGGAGGAATTGGGAGCTCAAGAACGACGGAGTCGACCCGGCCGGCGTACCCGAAGATGCCCCCAGGCCCGAGGTCGGCTACTGCGTCCACTGCATCGCACACGACGCTGAGGACCGCAATCGCATCTGGCGCCAGGACCACACCGGTGTCTACAGGACCGCCGATGGAGGGGACAGCTGGGAACGGATCGAAAACGGGCTACCCGCCTCGTTCGGCTTCGTCATGTGGCGGGATGACGAAAGCGGAAGGCTTCTCACGATTCCCCTGGAGGCGGATCGCAACCGGGTCCCCGTCGACGGCGATCTGCGAGCCTTCAAGTCGGACGACGACGGCGACTCGTGGCAGCCCGCAGGCAGGGGTTGGAGCGAAGCTCCTCAGTTCACCGGAGTGCTGCGTGGCGCATTCGATGGTGACAACAGGGGGGCCTTCTGCTTCGGGACCACAGGTGGGAAGCTTTGGGTGACGGAAGACAACGGTGAGGGCTGGATCGAGCTGCGGCCATCCTTCCCCCGGATCGGCGCGATCAGCATGCTCCCATGACCGCCAGCGTTCGTCTGCCACGTCTACTGGCACAGGCGGCAAAGACGGGACTGACCCACGAGGTGGAGGGGTCCACGGTGGGCGAGGCGCTCCAATCCCTCTTTGCATTGGAGCCGGGGGTTCGTGGGCACATCGTCGACGAGACAGGCGCGATCCGCCCGCACGTGTCGGTCTTCGTGGACGGAGCCATGGCCGGGCCCGAGTCCCGTGTGCCCGAGGGTGCCCAGATCCGCATCCTCCAAGCGGTCAGTGGTGGCTGAGCGGCGGCAGGGCCCGCAGCATTCCAGGGGAGGGCGGCCGGACCATCCGTCCCTGGTCGTTTGGCCGGCGTCGTCTGACCGCTAGGTTTGGTCGTGATGCGAGTCCTCGTCGCAGACACGCTCCCCGAACCACAAGTGGAGAGACTTCGGGCTCGTGGGCACGACGTCAGATACGAGCCCGGCCTCAACGCATCCGACCTACCCGGTGTGGTCGCCGACGCGGAAGTCCTGGTGGTCCGTTCCACGCGGGTCACGGCAGAGACGATCGAGTCGGGTGAGGCCTTGGGGCTCATCGTGAGGGCGGGAGCGGGCACCAACACGATCGACACGGAGGCCGCGTCGGCCCGGGCGGTCTATGTGTCCAACGTCCCCGGCAAGAACGCCGTGGCGGTGGCCGAGCTCACCATGGCGTTGATTCTCGCCCTCGACCGGCACATCCCCGAGAACGTCGCCGAGCTACGAGCCGGTTCCTGGCAGAAGTCCCGGTTCTCAAGGGCGCGGGGTCTCAAGGGCCGCCGGCTGGGCCTCATCGGGCTGGGGTCCATCGGCATTGAAGTCGCAACGCGTGCCCGTGCCTTTGGGATGAAGGTCCTCGCCCTGGAGCGCCCCGACCGATCGGACGAGTCGAAGGATTACATCAGCGACTCGGGGATCCGGCTCCGTCCCGATCTCGAGACGCTGCTGCCCGAGTGCGACTATGTCAGCCTTCACGTGCCCTCGGTGCCCGAGACCGTCGGTCTGGTCGACGCCGGGTTCCTTGCTCTGATGCCAGAGGGCTCCTGTCTGATCAACACCTCGCGGGCCGACGTGGTCGTCGCCCAGGACTTGCTGGCGGCCTTGGACGAGCGTGACCTGCGCGCCGGGATCGACGTCTTCCCGGACGAGCCGGATTCGGGGGAGGCGGACTTCGTCTCCGCCTTGGCCAATCATCCACGTGTCTACGGGACCCATCACATCGGTGCATCCACCGAGCAGGCACAGGAGTCGGTTGCCAAGCAGGTGGTCAAGATCATCGACGACTACTGCGGCGGCGGGATCAAGAACGTCGTCAACCTTGCCGAGCCGATGGCCCACACGACCGTGATCGGGATTCGCCACGTCGACAAAGTGGGGATACTCAGCAAGGTCTTCGCAGTCCTGCGCGCCGGTGACATCAACGTGGAGCAGATGGAGAATCACGTCTTCGCCGGTGCTCGCGCCGCCAAAGCGGTCATCAATGTGCATGGCGAGTTCAACGCCGCGATCCGCAAGGAGATCGAGGACCTGGACGACGTCATTCACGTCGAGGTGCTGCGCGAGAGCATTTGAGGAGGTCGCCTCTGGTGTAAAGCATCGAGGCCCTACGTAATCTCGCGTTCTCATGACGCTGGCTCCTGAGAGATCGATTCGATTGGGAGGACGACGGGTTCCCGTCGTGCTGCCCAGCCGCCGTGATGCCCGTCTCCACACTGCGGCCGTCATCATCTCCCTGCACGTGATCGGGATCACGACGCTCGGCTTCGCGGTTTCGGTGCCTCAAATAGCGACCGCCATGATCACCGCAGGGCTGATCGATTTCGCCTTCACGCTGCGACGGACCGGGAAGATCGTATGGCCGGCGAGCGGTCTGCTCACCGGGAGTGGCGTCGGCCTGATCCTTCGTCTCACCGACATGACCGCGGGCCGCTACTGGACATGGGAGGGCTGGTACTGGTTCGCGTTGGTGGCAGGTGTCTCGATCCTCACCAAGTTCGTGATCAAGTTCCGGGGGAGTCATGTCTTCAACCCATCGAACATCGGTCTCGTCATGGCGTTCCTCGTGCTCGGCAGTGGGCTGGTGGAGCCCCTCGACTTCTGGTGGGCACCGCTGGGCCCGTGGATGATCCTGGCCTATCTGGTGATCGTCGGCGGCGGTGTCCTGATAACCAGACGGCTCGCACTGTTCGAGATGGCCGCTTCGTTCTGGCTGTTCCTCGCGGTTGGCCTGGGGATCCTTTCCCTCTCCGGACATTGCATGACCGCGACTTGGTCACCGACCCCGGTGTGTGATGCTCGATTCTGGACGGTGCTCGTCACGTCTCCTGAGATCCTGATATTCGCCCTGTTCATGATCACCGACCCGCGGACCATTCCCGAGCGCCGTGGCGCCCGTCTGGTCTTCGCTGCCACGCTCGCCGCCTTGGCCACCATCCTCATCGCACCGCAGACCGTGGAGTTCGGGGCCAAGGTCGGCCTGCTGGGCAGTCTCGCTCTCTGGAGCCCGCTGCGCCCCATCTTCGATCGCCTCTCCCCGTCGTCCCGCCCGGGAGAGTCACTGACACGGAGACTCATCGTGAGCCTGGCCGGGAGCCGCGCGTCGGCGGGCCGGGTGTTTGGCCGCGGGGTCGTGTTGGGAGGCACAGCCGTGATCCTTGCCGTTTCGATAGTCGCCGCTGGCGCACCGGCGAGATCTTCGGCCGCCCTGGCCACGGCTCCCGCAGATGCCGGTGCAGCCATCG
>JBAVPF010000084.1:0-10863 GCA_049692815.1 Acidimicrobiia bacterium | reverse complement strand
CGTATGAGGGATCGGAAGGATCGACGCCGCGACGCTTCAACTCCGTCTTGGCCATGCCCTCCGGGTTACCCCCCAGCATGATGTCGACACCGCGGCCGGCCATGTTGGTGGCGACCGTCACCGCAGCGGGCCGGCCCGCCTGGGCGATGATGTCGGCCTCACGGGCGTGTTGTTTCGCATTGAGGACCTCATGCTTGACCCCAAGCTTGTCCAACGCCTTGGACAGCAGCTCGGATTTCTCGATCGACACCGTGCCCATGAGCACGGGCTGGTCGTTTTCGTGACGTTGGCGGACATCGTCGATGAGGGCTTCGAACTTCCCGGCCTCGGTCTTGTACACGAGGTCGGCCTGGTCGGCGCGAGCGATGGGACGGTTCGTCGGTATCACCGCCACCTCGAGGCTGTAGATGGAGGCGAGCTCGGAAGCCTCCGTCTCGGCCGTGCCGGTCATGCCCGCCAGCTTCTCATACAACCTGAAGTAGTTCTGGAGCGTGATGGTGGCGAGCGTCTGGTTCTCCTCCTTGATGGCCACGCCCTCTTTGGCCTCGATCGCCTGGTGGAGACCCTCCGAGTAGCGTCGGCCTTCGAGCACGCGCCCGGTGAACTCGTCGACGATCTTCACCTCGCCGTGGTCGATGAGGTACTCGACATCCTTGTGATACAACGCCTCGGCCTTGAGCGAGGTCTCCAGGTGATGCACGAAGTCGACCGCGGCGTGGTCATAGAGGTTCTCCACCCCGAGGATCTGCTCGACACGGGCCACCCCGTCTTCGGTCACCAGCACCTGACGCTTCTTCTCGTCGACCTCGTAGTGGATATCCGGCTGAAGCCTCCTGGCGATCTTGGCGAAGTCCCGGTACCACTTGGCGCTGTCGGAGAGCCTCCCCGAGATGATGAGCGGTGTTCGCGCCTCGTCGATGAGGATCGAGTCGACCTCGTCCACGATGGCGTAGACATGGCCCCGCTGGACGCGATGCTCGATCGCCATGGCCATGTTGTCGCGGAGGTAGTCGAAGCCGAACTCGTTGTTCGTCCCATAGGTGATGTCGGACCCGTACGCCGGATGACGGTCGGCGGTGAGCATGTTGTTCAGGATCAGGCCGACCGAGAGGCCCAGGAACCGGTGGACCTGGCCCATCCACTCCGCGTCACGACTGGCCAGGTAGTCGTTCACGGTGACCATGTGCACGCCCTTGCCGGAGAGTGCGTTCAGATATGCGGGCATGGTCGAGACAAGGGTCTTGCCTTCCCCGGTCTTCATCTCCGCGACCATTCCTCGGTGAAGCGCCGCGGCACCGACCACCTGCACGTCGTAGTGCCGCTGGCCGAGTACCCGTTTGGCCGCCTCGCGCACGGTGGCGAACGCTTCGGGCTGCAGGTCGTCGATCTCGGCTCCGTTGGCCAGCCGATCGCGGAACTCCGTGGTCTTGGATCTCAGCTCTACGTCGCCGAGCCTCTCGAATTCAGGTTCCAGGTCGTTGACCGCGGCTGCAATCGCATGAAATTGCTTGAGTGTCTTGCCTTCCCCGGCGCGAAGGACTTTTTGAAGAATCGGCATTTGACGGTCATCATCGTACCGCCCGATGGGATTAGAACCGACCCTCCTCCTCTCAGCGGATGTCGATCAGTCCTTCCCGGTAGGCCCAGTTCACCGCCTCGAAACGGGACTTGAGGCCAAGCTTGTCCAGGATGTTCCGAACGTGATTGCGGACTGTGTTCTCCGAGATGAACAACTCCTCTGCGATCTCACGGGAGGTCTTCCCTGCCCCGACCAGACCGAGGATCTCGATCTCCCTGCCCGTCAGCTCTGGCCGTCTCACAGCCATCGCTCCGCTGTGCCGCAACAGGTCCCTGAAGGCGGAGAACAGCTTCCCACCCATGGCCGGCGAAATGGCGGCACCGCCGTCGAGCACGTCGTGCATGTCCTCGACCAGTCGCGGTAGCGGGATGTCCTTGGTGAGGTATCCCGATGCACCCGCCTTCACGGCCGCCAGCAGGTCCTCCGCCGACTCAGAGGCGGTGAGCAGCACCACTCTGCTCCTGGGGCTCGCCTTCTGTATCGCCCCGACGACTTCCAAACCAGACATGCCCGGCATGAGCAGATCGAGCATGACCAGATCCGGCTCATGCTCCCGCGCCCTGTCGATGGCTGCCATGGCATCGGCGGCGACACCTACGACGTCAAAGCCCTCCTGGGTGAATGCTGCCCTGAGCGCCTCCCGGAACAGCTCGGCATCATCGACGATGAGGACCGTTGCCATGGGCTCAGCTCGATCCTCGGATGATGATGGTCACGGGGCGGAGAGACTAGACACATCGGTGACGATATTCGCCGCGACGGCCGCGCGGACCCGCGACGAGCCGACCGATCTGGCTGCCGCAACGATGGTCGCTCCCGTCGTCACGACATCGTCGACCAGGATCATCTCCGACGGAACCTCCGTGCTCTGGAACGGGCCAACCGCAGAGGAATGGTCTGTTCCGGCGCGCCGGGAGCGATGTAACGGCCGTTCCAGGCAGGCGACAACGGGAACGCCGAGGAGCCGGGAGAGCCTCCCGGCAATCGTCTCCGCCGGGTCGATCCCATACTTGAGCAACCGGGTCCAGACACGAGGGATGGGGACCAGCGGAGCCCTGGGGAGCCGGAGGGCGAGCATCTCCGCCACCAGGTCCGCATAGGAGCCTGGACCCCCATACTTCAGGTTGTGCACGAGACGTCTCGCCGCCCCCTCGTGGGCGAAGGCAGCAAGCACCCTGACCTCTCCGGCCAGCAGCATCTCCGGAGCGGGTCTCATGCTCGCCCGGCACGCTATGCACACGACTCCCCGGCAGACACGATGGCAGGCTTGACACAACACCCTGTGAACTTATGTGACGGTCCTGACAGAAAGACAGCGGCCACCGATACGGGGATCTCAGCCGTCTACCGGTTCAGGTGCCTTCCTGCCAGCCGCTGAGGTACTCGATCTGCTCCGCGGTGAGCTTTTCGAGCCCGCCGCCGAGATGGGACAGCTTGATGGAGGCGACGAGGTCGTCGATCTCCGACGGCAGTGTGTAGATGCGGGGCTCGAGGGTTTCCCGGTTGGCGATCAGGTACTCGGCGGCCAGCGCCTGATTGGAGAACGACATGTCCATCACGTCGGCGGGATGGCCCTCTGCGGCCCCCAAGTTCACGAGACGTCCCTCGGCGGCCAGCAGGATGCGGCGCCCGTCGGGCATGTCGAACTCCTCCAGATTGTCCCGCACGGTGCGACGTGCGGTCGCATTCGCCCGGAGTGACATCAGATCGAGCTCGATGTCGAAGTGACCGCTGTTCGCCAGGATCGCCCCGTCCTTCATCTTGTCGAAGTGCTCCATGCGAAGGACGTGCTTGTTGCCTGTGACGGTAATGAATATGTCACCTACCTCGGCGGCCTCCGAGGCCGTCATCACCCGGTAGCCGCTCATCGCGGCCGAGAGCGCCCGCACCGGGTCCACCTCGACCACGATAACCTTGGCCCCAAGGCCGTCTGCCCGGTCGGCCACCCCCTGGCCGCAGTCGCCGAATCCCACCACCACCAGGTTCTGCCCGGCGAGCAGGACATTGGTCGCCCTGATGATTCCATCGAGCGTCGACTGGCCGGTCCCATAGTGGTTGTCGAAGAGGTGCTTCGTCGCCGAGTCGTTGACGGCGACCACGGGGACCCTGAGCGTCCCGTCGGCGGCCATGGCCCGAAGCCTGATCACACCGGTGGTGGTCTCCTCGGTCGACCCGATCACCTCGATGTCACGACGGTCGGTGTGTAGCACCGTGGCGAGGTCGGCCCCGTCGTCCATCGTGACTGCCGGAGCATGGTCGAGCACGGCGTGGATGTGCTTGTAGTACGTGCTGTCGTCCTCGCCTCTGATGGCGAAGACCGGGATGCCCTCTGCCACCAGGGCCGCCGCCACATCGTCCTGGGTGGACAATGGGTTGGAAGCGCAGAGGATCGGCTCCGCGCCACCGTCGCGGAGGGCCAGCATGAGGTTTGCCGTCTCCGCCGTAACGTGAAGACACGCTGCCACGACGTGGCCGTCCAGTGGCTTCTCCTCGCGGAAGCGCTCCCGCACGGTCTCCAGGACCTGCATCCTGCGTCCGGCCCAGGAGATCCTACGGGCGCCGCCCTCGGCGAGGTCGGGGTTGGCTATGTCGTAGTTCACGGCTTCTCAGTCCTCCACCAGTAGTTTCTTCAATCTCTCGATCGTCGCCACGGGAACCGGGTCCACGTCGAGCCGACCCGCGAGCATCCATGAGACCAGATCGCCCGTCACTGTGAGCGAGACGAGACGGGCCACCCGTGATCTCCCCTGTGAGACGACGTCGCCCACCCAGCCAACGGCGTCCTCAGTCAATTGGCGTGTGTACGTGATGCGGCGGGTCACTCTGTCGTGATCCGCTTCGTCTCTGAGGACGACGACCGCCAGGTGCTCGCGCGTGGTATCCGGGATGGTCTCCCAACCCGTGACCTCGTTGTGGTCCAACTCCGGCAGTTGTGAGTACCAAGCCGGGATCTTGGCGTTCTCGTTCATCTGCGTCTTCCATCTCTGTGACGCGACCGAGCTCACCGGTCCGCCTCCGTAGACGATCGGTATCCTCCCCGCCAGGGCCTCCGCAATCGACTCGGCGGCAGCCCAGGCGTTGCTCCCCTCCGCGGTCATCTCGTCGGCGAGGTCCGCCGCCTCGACCAGGTTGAGCCTCTGATCCTCTATCGCATGCGAGCCTTCCAGGAGGCGCACCACCGAGCCCACCATGTAGCCGACCGCGGCACGAGGCTGGAGCCCGGAGGGGACGGTGACGGTCCGCCAGCCATGCTGATTGGTGAGCTCTCCCAACGTCCCGCCGGTGGTGACGGTGGCCACGGCCAGACCCGATTCCCACGCCGAGGTCACGAAGTCCAGGGTCTCCTCGGTGTTCCCCGAGTAAGAGCAGGCGATGACCAGGGGCCGAACCCTTATCGCCCACGGAGGTATGGGCCCATAGCCTTTGTGGATGGCAACCCGGGTTCCGGACGGGCCGGCCACGACGCCGGCATAGTCGCCGGCTATCCCCGAGCCTCCCATGCCGACACAGAGGACCTCGGGATAGGTGCCCACGTATGGGGCCTCCATCTCCACACACCAGCGAAGCTGCTCACCAAGACTCCGGATCTGGGCCAGCATGTCACTCACTGCCGGCCTCCTCCGCCTCGTCGGGCAGCATTATCGGGATCCCGTCCTCCACCGGATATCGACGCCCGCAATCGGTGCAGACGAGCCTCTGCTCGTCCACGTCCTCGATCAGATCTGCCTTGTCCACCGGGCAGACCAGCAGTCGGGCGAGAGTCGGGTCGATCAGGCTCATTTCTCCCCTTCCAGTATCGATGACACGCCCGCCACCAGCTCGGCTACGTCTTCGGGCCCCGGAGCTTCGGCGTTCAACCTGAGCAGAGGCTCCGTGTTCGACGGGCGCAGATTGAACCATCGATCGCCGAGATCCACAGTCAGGCCGTCGAGATGGTCGATGTGAGCGTCCCGGTAACGATGCGCTACAGCGGCGATCGCGGTCTCCGCATCGGTGACTTTGAAGTTGATTTCGCCTGAGGAGGCGTATCTCTCGACGTCGCGGCGGATCGTCGACAGCGGTCGCCCATCCTCACTGACGATCCTCAACAGGTGGAGCATGGCCAGCATCCCGGAGTCGGCTCGATAGTTGGCCCTGAAGTAGTAGTGACCGCTGTGCTCTCCGCCAAAAGCAGCGCCAGTCTCGGCCATCACCTGCTTGATGTAGCTGTGCCCGACCCGGGTGCGCACGGGGGCACCACCGCACTCCGCGATCACCTCGGGAACTGCCTTGGAAGTGATCAGGTTGTGAACTATGGCGGCACCGGGGCTGTCGGCGAGTATCCGCCTGGCCACCAGCGAGGTCACGGTGCTCCCGCTCAGGGCATCGCCTCGATCGTCGAGGAAGAAGGCCCTGTCTGCGTCCCCGTCGAAGGCCACGCCGAGATCGAACTCGCCTTCGTCCATCAAATTCCGGAGGTCACGGAGATTCTCGGGCACCAGCGGGTCGGCAGGATGATTGGGGAATGTGCCGTCAGGCTCGAGATAGAGCCCCTCGAGTGACGCCTCGAGACGGGAGAAGACGTCCTCGATTGCCACCCCTGCCATCCCATTCCCCCCGTCGGCGGCGACACGCAACGGCTCGATGGACTCGGCCGGGACGATGCCGAACAGATGGTCGACGTAGTCCCCGACGATCTCGGCGGTGTGCAGGCTCCCGGGCTCCTGCGCCGTCGCCCTCTCCCCCGCCAACACGGCGTCACGAATCTCCGCCAGCCCGGACTCGATGCCGATCGGCGCGGCTCCCGGACGGCACAGCTTCAGCCCGTTGTACTCAGGAGGGTTGTGCGAGGCGGTCACAACGGCCCCGTGAACATCGTGAGCGCCCGAGTAGTAGTAGACGGCGTCGGTTGGAACCTCGCCGAGATCCACCGCGTCGCCCCCGGCCATCGTCACCCCCTGTGCCAGAGCCGAGGCAAAAGCCGGACTACTCAACCGGCAATCACGCCCGATCCCGACCGTGGCGGCACCGAGGTGAGCGACCAGAGCCGACCCCACGGCCTGGTAGAGGCCGGCGTCCAACTCCCCCGTGTCGGCGCGGCCGCGGATGTCGTATGCCTTGAAGACTGTGAGAGGGTCCAAGACAGGCAGTGTAGGAACCCGTAGTGGAATGCCATTCCTACACTCGCGCCACCGAATGCGCACCAAGGTCACGGTCGTCGTACCCATCTACAACGAGGCTCGCTTTCTCCCGGAGGCCCTGCCGAAGTTGATCGCCGCCGTCGAAGAGGTCGGCGTCGACTACACCATCAGACTCGTCGAGAACGGCTCCACCGACGACACGGCCGAGGTTGCGAGATCCCTCGTCGGTGATGCCAACGTCATCGTCCATTCGATGCCGACTCCGGACTACGGGGCTGCGATGCGGGAGGGATTCCTCGCCTCTGAGGGTGATTGGGTAGTCAACTTCGACATCGATTACTTCTCCGGTGCGTTCCTCACCGAGCTCTTGGATCAGCCCGACGAGGTCGACCTGGTCATCGGGTCGAAACGCGATCCGCGATCGGACGACCGAAGACCCTTCATCAGGAGATTGGCGACGGCCGTCTTCAACCTGCTACTCACAGTGGTACTCCGGTCGAGGGTGTCGGACACCCACGGCATGAAGGGGTTCCGTCGACGTCTCGTAGACGATGTCGTGCCGAATGTGGTGAGCACCCAAGACCTCTTCGACACCGAGCTGGTCGTACGTGCCGAACGCTCCGGCTATCGGGTAGTCGAAGTGCCGGTGGTCGTCGAGGAGATGCGGACCGCGAAGTCGTCACTCATCAAGAGGGCGCCGCGGACGCTCGTCGGCCTGATCAGGATGCGGCGGACTCTTCGCGGCTGACCCGACGTCTCCACAGGACCAAACCCCCGATGGCCAACAGGGCTCCGGCCCCGACGACCGTGAGGACCTTCCCGCCGCTCTCGGCCCAGGTGTCCCTGAACTCGAGCACGACGTCCTTCTGGGTCGGCACGACGACCATCAATGACGGTGTCGCCCTCCAGGGCCCTTCCGCGCCCGTCGCCGTCCAGTTGGGGAAGTAAGACACCTTCACCATGTGGGGCACGCCGATGGCCTCTGTCGTGAACGAAATGCGATCTTCCCCCACCACTATGTTGGAGACGGCGTCCGGGGGGACGTCGAGCGGGATGTCGGGTCGCTCGTCGAGGGAGGCTATGCGCGGCCAGTCCACCGGCCCGTCGGCTGTGACCCACCTGTCCATGTTGTCGATGTCCTCATACCAGTCGAGAGCCATGTCGTAGAAGCTGGGCCTGCTCTGCCCCGAATCGTCCGAGACGGTCTCGTTGGAGAAGAGGCTGCCCCCCAGACCGCTCGTCGGGACCTCGTAAACCGACGGCTGCTTCGTCGCCGGCACCACCAGATCGGTCTGAGGGAGTCGGAAGATGTGGAACGGCTCGCTGACGGCGATCTCGTAGAACCCGTCGGTCTCCTTCGCCTTCTCGGTGGCCTCCGGTGTGAACGACACGTAGTACTCGACGCCATAGACATCCATGTGCTCGAGCCCTCGCTCCATGTCGAAGGTGTGATAGCGGAGCCCGGGGATCGGATTCGAGGGTCGGTACGACATCTCTGAATGGTTGATGAAGTGGAACGGGGTGGTGAGCGACGACTCGAAGAAGAGACCCTCCATCGACTGGTGGGTGCCTTCGGTCCAGTACGGGATCAGCATCAGCGACATCGGAGTGCCGTACTGGTTCAGGTCACTGTTTGCTTCCCATTGGACCCGGCCGTCGGGTAGCTCGTCCAGCTTCTTCATCAATGCGTCGTATTCCGGCCACCCAGCTTTGGACTCGTATCCCTCGTAGTTCCACTTGGCCCACCCGTCCACGAACGTCACGCCGGCGACCGCCCCCAACACCACGATCGACGCCGCGCAGTAGGTGAGGAAATTGCGTGTGTTGACCCGCTCCGTGAACAGATAGGTGACCCCTATCACCAACACCCCGAAAGCCACCACCACAATCCACGCCCAGTCGGGGAACTCGGTCGAGTCGGCAACCAGTCCGGCTGCAACGGCGAAGATCACGACCAGCATCGCCCTGGGAAAGTGCATCGGGAGACGGCTGGGCAGCCGCCGCGACAGCCACATCGCCATGACACCGATACCCAGAGCCGCCAGATAGGCGATGCCGAAGTACCAATAGGGCAGAAGACGCCCGTTGTAGAGCTTCCAACGGGTGTCGCCGAATGCATCGGGAAAGAGAGTCGGGAGAGCGGTCGGAACCCAGAAGTAGACGAGTGGCAGCAGAGTGGCGGCGAGAAGCGGCACGATGCGCTTCGTCTTCCTCACAGCCCAGATCGCTGCCGGCACCGCAACAGGGATCAGGAGCCACACCTCCACCGGAAACAGCTCCTCGAGACGGCTCAACGGGCTCCATGCCATGTCGGAGGTGAGCCCGATGCGCGCCGCGAGCGGGAGCGCCCAGAAAGCGGCGATGGCAAAGCCCCAGATCCACACGATGAGCGTGCGCACCACCCCCTTCTTCCAGGGGAGGACGAACAAAGAGGCGAATATCACGACGAGAGTCGTCAGCACGTGGCATAGGGCCGTCAATGCAAGGGCCAGCGCTGCCCACTTGGCATACCTCCGATCCTCCCGAACGGTCTTGATGAGCAGCCCCAGGTAAACGAGGGAGAGAGCGAAGGACCACGAGTAGGAGAACTCGCCCGCCAGGGTGGAAGCGATGTTCCCGCCATAGATCGAAAAGCTCTCGTAGAAGGCGAAGATCGCTGCCGATGCCGCCGTTATCAGAGAGAGTTGACGACCGAATGTGAGGGCCCGCGAGTGGAAGTAGATCGCTGGAGGCAGGGCGAGGAGGCCAAGGACCGTGACGAGCTTGAATGCGACGCCGTAAGGGAGGAAGACGTCGAGGGCCACGATCACCAGCGAAGGCAGCGGGAAGTAGAAGTAGAAGACGGGAAAGCCGGCGAACCAGTCGTTGGACCAGCCAAGGATCCTGCCTTCCGGCAGGAGAGTGTCTCGTAGATATGCCGGCCCGAACACGTGCGCACCGGTGTCGCCTCCGGTCGGCGTGGTCGCCGAGAACACCAGTCCCGGATTCAGGACGATGAAGATGACCAGAGAGGTCGCGATCAGGATGATTGTCGGGAGAGGTGGAATGCGCCGGAGCGCATTCCTGACCAATGTCACTGCCGTGACTGGCGGACTATGTCCAGGACTTGTGTGACGTCGATGTCAACACCTTCCTTGTTCCACCACTTTTCCTCGCAGTTGTGACACCAGAAGAAGACGACTTCGGTCTTGTCGGGAAGGACGTGCTCGATCTCGAGAACGTCGTCCTGGGAGCAGCGGGGACAGTCCATTGGGTCCCACATGGTACGACGAGTCGGCCGTGTACTACAACGATTCGTCGAGAAGTCGGCCTACGTACCTGCTGCGCCGTTTGCCGTTCTCGGTCCAATAGGCGTACCAGTACGGTCCGTGCGGGCATTTCGTGCACCCACTCTTACCGCAGCGCACCATCTGCTTTCGCAGGCCCAACCGGGGCCCATCGGTCGGGTCGATGGCACCGGCCTGCTCCAAACGCGCTCTGGTCAGGATCTGAAGGCGACGCAGTCCGTGCTCGTCGAGGTCCTTGACCGCATCGAGGAGATCGCGGTCGAGAGTCATGGTTGCCCGCTAGGCCACCTGCACCGGTGCGAAGAGACGCGTCACGGTGCGTCGGTCGGTGAGAGTCCAGCCGAGCGGCGGAGTCATGCGGTCCGCGTGATCGGCGCAGAGCGCGTAACCGCGGACGTCCGTGCGGTCGACGATGTCGTCCATCCACACCTCACCCAGGTCGTAATCGAACGTCATCATCGCCGCTGCGGGCGCGCCACATCTAGCACAGCTGAGCGTCATGACGCCACGGTAGGTGTCGTCGAATTCGCGTTCAAGGATCAAAGGGAAGAGAGTGCCTTGGCGGAAGCTCCGGGATAGAGCCTTGCCCGGCCCGACCCTTCCACCACCAACAGCGCAGGGACGGTATCGACCCCCGAGTCCCGGAAGACTCCGGGGTCTGACTCCCAGGAGAGCTCGACGAAACCACCCTGACCCACCGCATCGATGACACGTTGTCGCGCCGGTCCGCAGGTCGGGCAACTGGTTGACGTGAGCAGATAGACACCGAAGCCGAGACCCCCGGCAGAGACGTCCCGGGGCCTGCGGCCTCGCGCCCGTCGCAACATTGCCGCAGCTGCCGTCAGCGCGAGGGCGCCGGCCACCAGCCCGGCGCGAA
>JBAVPF010000083.1:0-3381 GCA_049692815.1 Acidimicrobiia bacterium | reverse complement strand
ACCATGACCACCCGATCGTCCAGGTCGATATCACCGAGATCCACGTCGACCGTCTCGCTCACCCGGGCACCGGTCGCATAGAGGAACTCGAGCAGGGCGCTGTCCCTCCGCGCCGCCACGGTCTCCCGTCCCGGAGCCTCGACCAGGGCGATGGCACGATCGATGGAGAGCGCCTTGGGAAACGGGTCGGGCCGTCGCGGACCGGTGATGAGGGCGGTCGGGTCGGTCTCCGCCATGCCCTCCATCACCAGGAACCGGTGCAGCCCCCTGATCGAGGCCAGCTTGCGGGCCACGGTCGAGTCGGCCAGACCATCGCGACGGAGGGAGCGGATGAACTCGGCGACACTCTCTTCGCTGGGCCCGGTCTCCCCGAGGAACTCCCGGTACTGGCGCAGGTCACGTTGGTATGCGGCGATGGTGTTTGCCGCCAGCCCGCGCTCCACCCGCAGCGACACCATGTACTCGTCGATGCCAGTCTCCAACGAGACGGGGGGCCCGCTCAAACCTGGGCGAGAGCCTCCGAGGCGGGCGTGTGGTCGACCCCGAGGCTCTCGGCAACGGCGGGATGGCACACCTTGTCCCACACGATGTTGACGCCGGCGTTCAGCTCAGGGTGGGCGCGAAGCGCTCCCACCACTCCCTCCTGCGCCATCATCACGAGGTAGCGGAGGGTGGCGTTGGTGAGTGCGTACGTCGAGGTGTGGGGCACGGCCCCCGGGATGTTCCCCACCGCATAGTGGACCACGTCGTGCAGCAGGTACACCGGCTCGGAATGTGTCGTCTCCCGTGAGGTGGCGAAGCATCCGCCCTGGTCGATGGCGACGTCGACCAGTACGGCCCCCCGTTTCATCGACTCCACCATCTCCTCGGAGACCAGCTTCGGCGCCGATGCCCCCGGGACGAGCACCGTCCCGATCACCAGATCGGCGTCGAGGACCTGCTCTTCGATCGTCAGCTTGTTGGAGTGGAGTGTCAGCACCCTCCCCTGATAGAGGGTGTCCAGCCAGCGCAGCTTGTTGAGGTCGCTGTCGAGGACGACGACTTCTGCCTGCATCCCCATGGCGATGACCGCGGCGTTGGACCCTGCCATCCCACCGCCGATCACCACGACCTTGGCCGGTCTCACCCCTGCCGCCCCGCCGATCAGGAGCCCCCGCCCACCATGGGTCCGCTCCAGGTAGTAGGCGCCCGCCTGGGCGGCCATGCGGCCGGCGATCTCCGACATCGGCGCCAGCAGTGGCAGCGACCGGTCGGCGAGTTGGACGGTCTCGTAGGCGATGGCGACGATTCCCCTATTGGCGAGGCCCTCGGCCAGCTCCGGGTAGGCGGCCAGATGTAGATAGGTGAAGAGGATCTGGCCCTCCCGGAACAAGTCGACTTCGGACTTCTGCGGCTCCTTGACCTTCAGGATCATCTCCGCCTGCCCGAAGACCTCGGCTGCCGAGTCGACGATCGTCGCCCCCTGCGCCTCGTACTGGTCGTCGTGGATGGACGATCCCTCGCCGGCGTCCCTTTCGATGAGAACCTGATGACCGCGGTCGGTCAGTTCGCGCACCCCGATAGGGGTTATCGCGACCCGGTGCTCTTCGTTCTTGATCTCCCGGGGAACACCGACGATCAAGTGACCACGCTGCTTTCCGATATCTCCACGACGGGCTCACCGGACCTCCTCGCCGCCGCCGCCTCCACCAGGCCCACGAAGAGCGGATGGGGGTCGTCGGGGCGGGAACGGAACTCCGGGTGGGCCTGGGTGGCAACGAAGTAGGGGTGGTCGATCAGCTCGATGTACTCGACCAGGTTGTCGTCGGGCGAGAGGCCGGAGAGCCTCATCCCGTGGTTCTCCAGATCCTTGCGATACGAGTTGTTGACCTCCCAGCGGTGCCGGTGGCGCTCGTAGACCAGCTCCTGGCCGTAGAGGTCACGGACTCTCGACCCCTCCGCCAGCTTGGCGGCGTAGAGACCGAGGCGCATCGTGCCGCCCTTGTCCTCCACGTCCTCCTGGCTCGACATGAGGTCGATCACCGGGTCGGGCGACGACGGGTCGAACTCGGTCGAGTTGGCCTCCGGCATGCCGAGGACCGACCGGGCGAACTCGATGACCGCGCATTGCAGGCCGAGACAGAGGCCGAGCAGAGGCACCCCGTTCTCCCGGGCATGACGGACCGCCTGGATCTTCCCCTCCACGCCCCGATAGCCAAAGCCACCAGGGATGACGATCCCGTCCAGATCCTCCAGATATGTGTCGGAGAGGAGACCGGTCAGCTCGTCGGAGGGAATCCATCGCAGGTCGAGACGCAGGCCGAGAGAGGCGGTGGCATGCCGCAGGGACTCGGCGACCGAGAGGTAGGCATCGGGAAGGTCGACGTACTTGCCGACGATGCCGACCGTCACCTCGTCGGTGGCCGCCCTCGCCTTGTCGACCATTGCCCTCCAGGCCTCCAGGTTGGGCGGGCCGGTCACCAGCCCGAGGCGGTCGCACACGACCTCGTCGAGACCGCCCGCGTTGAGGACCAGGGGCACCTCGTATATGTCACTGGCGTCGGGGGCAGCGATCACCGCACGGGGCTCCACGTCGCAGAAGAGGCTGATCTTCTTGCGGACCGACTCGTCGATGTCACGGTCGGAGCGGACGATGATCACGTCGGGGTGGATGCCCTTCGACCGCAACTCGGCCACCGAGTGCTGGGTGGGCTTGGTCTTCAGCTCCTCCGAGGTGGCGATGTAGGGGACCAGCGTGACGTGGACGAACATGACGTTGGCCCGGCCGATGTCGTTGCCGAACTGCCTGATCGCCTCGAGGAAGGGGAGGCTCTCGATGTCACCGACCGTCCCGCCGACCTCGGTGATGACCACGTCGACGTCAGGGCTGCCGACCCGGCGCACCCGCTCCTTGATCTCGTTGGTGATGTGCGGGATGACCTGAACCGTGTCGCCCAGATAGTCGCCGCGACGCTCCTTCTGGATCACCGACAGGTAGACCGATCCCGAGGTGACGTTGGAGGTCCGGCGCAGGTTCTCCCCGGTGAAACGCTCGTAGTGGCCGAGGTCCAGGTCGGTCTCACCACCGTCGTCGGTGACGAACACCTCGCCGTGCTGGAAGGGGTTCATCGTGCCGGGGTCGACGTTGATGTAGGGATCGAGCTTCTGATTGACGACGTGGAGGCCTCGCGCCTTGAGCAGCCGGCCCATGGAGGCAGCGGCTATCCCTTTGCCGAGACTGGAGACGACACCACCGGTAACGAATATGTACTTGGGGGTCTCCCGAGCCGACGTGCGTTCCTCTTTGGGTGTCTCTTGGGAGAAAAGTGGCCCGTCCATGACGGGACGCCACAGTAGCACGAGGTGCGCCCACCGCCGAGCTTTGACCCCCCTCCGCCCGTT
>JBAVPF010000082.1:0-2636 GCA_049692815.1 Acidimicrobiia bacterium | reverse complement strand
TTGCAGCAGGTCGTGGCTCAGTTTTGAACGGCCCTGGCCTTCCGGATAGGCCAGGTAGACGTCCTTGCCACTCTGCTCGAAAGTGTCGGGGGCGAATTCCACGGCGTCGATGACCTCTTCGACCCGCACCTCGGGCGTGGCCTCCAGGAAGGCCACCATCAGGAATCTCTCCTCCAACCCTGGAGAGGCGAGCGGATGTGAGCGCGCCAAGCTCTCCAGCTCCTCCCGCGATCGGGTCAGTACCGGGACCTCGAAGCCGAAGCTCTCTGCGAGGGCGTTCTCGAGACGTTCGGCGAACCCGTTGTCCTCGGGCTCGACATCGAAGACGAGGTTGCCGGATTGGATATAGGTGACGGGGTTGTGGAGCCCCACGGAGCTGGCGAGTTGACGCAGTTCCGCCATCGGCACTTTGTGGTGTGGGCCCAGGTTGATACCGCGCAGGAGGCCGACGTGGGTGCTCAACGGGTCAAGGCCTCGGAGAGTCGCCGCGCCGAACCGGAGACCTCCTCTCCGAGACGCTCTTCCTCACCGGCACCGGGGAAGCGGTATGCCGGCCCGTGGACGTGGAGGGCGGCCGTGATGCGGCCGGTCTTCTCCAGGACGGGGGCGGCCACCGAATTGATGCCCTCGACGAACTCCTCGAACACCCACTCGTAGCCCACCTCCCTGATCCTGGCGAGGCGCGCTCTTATCGCCGCGGTGTCGGTGACCGTGTTGGGGGTGAGCTTGACGAGGTCGCGACTCAGGTAACGGTCGACCTGCTGCTCGGGCCAGTGGGCCATGATCACCAGACCGGATGGCACGACGTGCATGGGGATCAGCTCTCCTGTCCAGTCCCTCACCTGAACCGGGTGCTCGGCCTCGGTCTGGTCGACGTAGTGAACCTGATAGCCGTCAGGGATGGAGATGCCCGCCGCCTCGCCGGTGATGGTCGTCAGCTCTTCGAGGTAGGGGCGGGCGAATGCGGTGAGCTGACCGGGCCCGCCCGCGGCGGAGGACAGCCGTTGCACCATCGGCCCCAGCCGGTAGAGACGCCCGTCCTCGTCGCGTTCCACCGCCTCGGCGTCCTCGAGGGTGGAGAGCAGGCGGGCGACGGTGCTCTTGGGGAGGCTCACGCGTCGCGCCGTCTCCGAGAGACCGGCCGGGGATTGGGCCAGGGCCTCGATGATTCTGAGGGCGCGTGCCACGGATTCGACTTGAGACATGGTGGCCCACTTTACGGGACCTGGTCCGCACAGTGGAACACGTGGAACGCGGCCGACTTCGACCGGTTGCCTCCTGGAGAGAGCGCTTCGGCGTGTCGTGCGATCCAACAGGCTGAGCGGGTTCCTTGGCCCGACACATGGAGGGATTGTTGGGTGCGTCGGCTAGCCGAGGGCTTCCAGCATGTCGTGACGCCACTCCTCGGTCGTCTCCACCCGGTTGAACGTGTAGACGTGGAAGCCCAAAACTCCGGCTACGGGGTCGGCCAGGAGGGGGGCCAATCCCAGGATGAGGTTGTCGGGGCTGTAGCCGCCAGGGCGCACCAGACGGCCGGCGAGCGACTTGTTCTTGGAGAGGAATCGGGCCGATGCGCCGACCCCGATCCTCAACGAGAGGGTGATGAGCTTGGCCAGTTCGGCCACCCCGGGGATGCCGATGTAGACCCCGAGGCCGATGCCGCTGTCCCGAATCCCCTCCACCCAGACGCTGATGGCGTCCGGCGTGAAGCACATCTGCGTCGTCACGTATGAGGCGTACGGCACCTTGTCCTCCAACGCCTTGGTGATGGTGGGGACGTCGACGATGTGATGGCCCTCCGGGTATCCCGGTATGCCGATCTCGGTCAGCCCATGGCCGATCTCCTCCATCGCGGTCAGCAGGGCGAGCCCGTCGAAGAACTCACCGTGGTCCGGGACGTCACCTCCCACGACGAACGCCTTGGTGATCCCGGCGCGGTCGAGCGCAACCAGTATCCCTTCCAGCTCGGCCCGATCTGCCGTCAGACGGGCCGAGAGATGGGGTATGGCGTCGAAGCCCCGCGACTTGAGCTCGATGGCGAGGTCGACCGTGGCCATCATGCCCTTGGCGGGTGAGGCGGTGACAGAAACCACGGCTCCGTCGGGGAGGAACCCGGATTGCTCCAGAACGTTCTTGAGCGGGATCAGCTCGTATTTCGGGTGTTGCAGGGCCGCACGAATCGTGTCGACTTGGGCAGCCGGGAGATCACCGAGATCGAGGGCTTTTGCGCTCATGCCACGTCCGAGTCCGGGAAGGAGCTCTTACGCTCCTCGATCCATTGTGTGAGCCGATGGTCCACGTCGTCGTCGAGCGGCGGCGGCTCGTAGTCGGACAGCATCTGCCTCCATCTCACGTGAGCCCGGGCTGCGGCGTCCTTGGAGCCCTCCAGCTCCCATTGCTCGAAGCTGTTGCTGTCCGATGTGTCGGCACGCCAGAAGGCCGTCTCGAAGTTGGCAAGGGTGTGCTCGGTCCCCAGATAGTG
Source organism: Acidimicrobiia bacterium (assembly GCA_049692815.1). Classification (GTDB taxonomy): domain Bacteria; phylum Actinomycetota; class Acidimicrobiia; order Spongiisociales; family ZC4RG35; genus JANQRA01. The sequence goes on along the minus strand of JBAVPF010000082.1, from coordinate 154 downwards.
CTGTCCGGGCCCGGTGGTCAGGATGGCGTCCATCGCCTGGCCGTTCTCGCTCAGATCGACCCCCGCGACGAGCGCGGCGGCCATGCCGGCCATGTCGGCGTCGAGTATGAACTTCTCGTATCCCATGGTCAGGCCTCCCTCCAGCCAGCCGGCC
>JBAVPF010000081.1:0-1900 GCA_049692815.1 Acidimicrobiia bacterium | reverse complement strand
TGACCGCATCTTTCGCAACGAGGGGGTCACGGGTTCAAATCCCGTCAGCTCCACTACAACACCTGGTCAGGGCGACTTCTGGCCACTCCCGGTGAGCCGATTTGGGCGTTAGTCACATGCATGTCTTCTGTGGGTCAGAAGAGCCAGCTGTTGGGGGAACTGATTCCCTCTCAGATCGCTCCACGTGCAGCGCGCTTAGATGTCACGCGGCCCTCCTTTTGGATGCGGATTGTCAATGGCTGGCGGACCGCTCGCCGGCGGTTCTTTGTGGTACCCGCTTCCGGTTCACCCGGACCGACAGGGCCGCCCACATTGTCCCGTGCACGCAGGTCAGGGAGAGTAGAGGTTGTCGACGAGTTGTGGTTTCGAGTAGATGGCTGTGAATGTGACCGTGTTGGCTGGAATCCCGAAGGTGGGGTTGGCGTCGAGGGAAATGGTCTCTTCGGCGAGGAGGTATCCGTCGGAGTCGAGCGTGAAGGTGGTCCGGGTGGCTATGCCTTCGTCGGTGTAGTCGACCGAGAACGTCGTGCTGTTGGGTGTTTCTTCGTTGATGGTGAGTCCGAGTGTGGCGGCGATGAGTCTGAGCGTGTTGCTCCGTAGCTGCGGCGCTGCGAGCGGGACGCGGAGGATGTCGATTGCTACATCCAAGTACTCGACTGAGAGAGCCTCTGCAGTGTGTGCCGCTTCTTGACACTGATCACAAGATGGTTGGCGCCGGCGTTCGCGATCGCCGGTTGAATCGAGTCATCAAGGTCCGCGAGGTCCCATCCGAGGAGCCGGATGACTTCTGCGACGAGGGTTGGGCGGGCCGGAGAGTGGGTGGGTTCCACAGACGTCAGGGCCGCTACCGGGCCGGCGGGGCTGTCAGTCACCGTCAGCTTGACTCGTCCGGCAGGTGTTTCAAGTGAATACCCACCCTCCGCCGCAGGGCCGAGGGCGACTCCCAGGGCGATTGTGGCGTGGCCGCAGAACGGTACCTCGATGATTGGGCTGAAGTACCGGACTCTGTACTCTCGCTCACCCAGACTCCCTGCAAAGACGGTTTCGGAGTACCCGATGTCCGCGGCGATCGTCTGCATGTCATGGAGATTCGGTAGTTGCTCGCCGACCCAAACCCCGGCCGGGTTGCCGCCGTCGGGACGGTCGGTGAAGGCCGCGTAGCGGCGGATAGTCGTCATCCGGTTGATTTCCTGGTGAGAAGCACGGATTGTCGCACACAAGCGCGAGCCTGACGGACCGTGGATCGATTCCTGCGTTGGTTCGGACTGATACTGCATCTCGTTCACGGTGCGCTCACACGGGAAAGGACACGGTGGATTCGTCAATTGGTGGAATCACCTTTTCGAGCGCCTGTCACCGTTTGCGGCCTTCGACGATGCGTAGGGCGTTGACATCACGAGGAAGACCTGAGTATGGTGTAACTAGTACCGGTACTGATTCCGGTCACAGAGGAGGAGACGAGAGATGACGTTGCGCCATGGGAGGCATTTCCGGGCATTCTTGGTCATGGTCCTTGGGCTCGTGGTCATCGCCGGTTGTAGCGGCACTGGGACTGAAGGGTCCACGACCGAACCGACGAACACGAGCGCCACTGCCGCGACAGGAGACACCGAGCCGACTGCCACCACCGAAGGTGAGATGGAGCCGGTCACTATCTCATATCTGGCCAGTCAGAACTGGGTCCTGGATTCCGAGACGGCTTTGGCCGAGCAGTTCGAAGCCGAGACAGGTATTCACGTCGATTTTCAGATCATTCCGGCGGACCAGTATTTCAGTGTCCTCCAGACCAAGCTCGAGGCGGGTGGCGAGGGCATCGACATCTTCGGTGGGCAGAGCGGAAAGACCGACATCGCCCTCCAACTCGGAGTGAAGGACAACGCCGTCCCGCTGTCCGATGAGG
>JBAVPF010000080.1:0-3038 GCA_049692815.1 Acidimicrobiia bacterium | reverse complement strand
GATCAGGGCAGGGAACGGTCGCCCCCAGAACTGGTCTTGCCTCTCTTCTGCGGGCCTTGCAGGGGGTCTTCCAAACCTGTTGGCGAGATCTCGGACTGGGGCCCTGCCGAGGATTGGACGGACTGGCTCGAAGCGACGGGGTGAGATCTGGTTCGCCAAACCCCACGTGGGGGCAGGCCCGTACTCGTATTGACACGTGACCCAGCCGCTGATCGGATCGGGTCGGTAGTGGTAGCCCCCTTACTAGAAACCCAACGTGGACTCGTATCAGAACTCGAGCTCTCGCCCCAAGCCGACGGCCTTGCTCTTCGTCTATGCGGATCGGCCGGTGAAACCACCTGACCACTTCGGCCGACTGAGGCGCAACCGCAACCGCTCCGAATACGGATCGAGGACTTCGGGAAGGCGGAGGTGACCGAGGCCATCGATACTGCCCAAGTCATTGGCGCGGCGTGCGTGAAGCTGATGTGACTGGGCCACGGAGAGTGAGACTCCGAATGACAACCCCGAACTGGGCCAAGCCTTCCACGCCTGTGAGGGCAGTCGATTACGGCAATGTCGCTCGAACTCGCAATGTTTCGGGATTGGCCAGAGCCTGTCCATAGCTCTGTAAGAAACGGTCCATACGTTCTCCAGTGGTGCCGCGTCGAGGCCTATCGAAATGGCGGCACACGGATTCGCCGACCTCGAGAGAAAGACGTGCGAGACCGGCCGACCGTCACTGCTCGAAGACAGGAAGGTCTCAGAAAGGAAGCTATCCATGAAGAAATTCGTACGTTTCGTTGTCCCTCTGCTGTTCTTGGTGGCCAACATCGCCGTCGTCGGACCGGCCGCGTTGGCAAAGACATCCCACGGACATGTCGGTGAGGTCTACACCATGACCAACGACCCATCCGGGAACGAGGTGGCTGTCTTCGACCGGGCAGCCGACGGCACCTTGACCATGACCGAAACCGTCGCCACGGGTGGAAACGGCTCCGGTGGCGGTACCGATCCCCTCGCCTCGCAAAACTCGCTGGTCGTGTCCCCGAACGGGGAGTGGCTGCTGGCGGTCAACGCCGGGAGCAACGACATCAGCGTGTTCCGGATAAGGGCCGGCGGGTTGAAGCTGACCGACACGGTCGAGTCTGGCGGGACCAATCCGGTGAGCGTCGCCATCGCCTCCAACCGTGTCTACGTGCTCAACAACGGAGCACCGGCCAATATCACTGGCTTCGTCCTGCGCGGTGGACACCTGACGCCCATCCCGCATTCGACCCGGAGCCTGGGAGCCGGCAGCTTCGGCCAGGTGGGATTCGACAACTCCGCAAGCCATGTGATCATCACCGACAAGGCCGACAGCGAGCTTCTTGTCTACCGGTTGTCACGGCGGGGCATTCCTTCGGCCGATCCGGTCACCACTCCCTCCAGTGGGACCACCCCGTTCGGGTTCACTACCGAGAAGTCGGGCCGAATCCTGGTGGTCGAGGTGAACGGTGGCAACGGCGCGGTGTCCTCGTATCGTGTCCAGAAGAACGGTGCCCTCCAGCTGATCAGCGGCTCGGTGGTCAGCGGTCAGGCGGCAGCATGCTGGATAGCCAGTGACGGCCGCGGACTTGCCTTCACCACCAACCCGGGGAGCCCATCCCTCTCGTCGTACGGCTACAACAGGGAGGGTGCTGTGAACCTCCTCGACGCCACGGCAGCCACAGGTGCGGCGACGCTGGATGCGGGGATCACCAGAGATGGCCGGTTCTTGTATGCGCTGAATCCCGGTGGCGGCGGGATCCAGATGTACCGCGTCGGCCATGACGGCAGTCTCACCGACCTCGGTCTCGCATCGGGCGGACTGGCAGGATACGCCCAGGGTCTGGCTGTCGGGAAGTAACCGACACCGATTCGCCCTCTGGGGGAAGGAGTCGTCCGATTCCTCCCCCCAGATGGCCGGGTACGCCACGCGAATCACGACAAGAGTGGTTGACATCCGCTTAACCGGCCATCGCCCAACCTGGGGACCATGGACACGCCCACTTCGGCCATCCGTGGTCGCCAGGCTCCGACACGTGACATGTCGCTGAGCGAATACGCCGGGCGCAGGGTGTTGGTGGTCGATGACGAGCCGGTGGTCCGAGAGGTGGTCGCCGCCTATCTGAGTCGTGACGGGTTCGTAGTGACCGAGGCTGCCGATGGCTTGGATGCCCTGCTGCAGATCACCGAGACCAGCCCGGACCTCATAGTCCTCGACGTGATGCTCCCTGAGAGCGACGGTCTGTCCGTTCTCAGCAAGGTCCGTGATCGAGCGGACACCCCGGTGATCCTTCTCAGTGCCCGCGGCGACGAGTCCGACCGGGTGCTCGGGCTGGAGATGGGAGCAGACGACTACGTGGTCAAGCCTTTCTCTCCACGCGAGTTGGCAACCCGGGTGCGCGCCATCCTCAAACGAGTCGACAGACCGCGGAGGACAGAGTCCCCACTCGAGTTCGAGGACTTGATGATCGACCCGACGTCACACGAGATTCGCGTGCACGGCCGGACGGTCGATATCACACCCAAGGAGTTCGAGCTCCTGTTCTTCATGGCTTCGTCGCCCCGCCAGGTGTTTTCGCGAGGCCAGATCCTGGCCCACGTATGGGACTCGAACAACGAGTGGCAGGACCCATCGACGGTGACAGTCCACGTTCGACGAGTCCGACAGAAGATCGAAGACGATCCGAGACAGCCAAGACGACTGGTGACGGTGTGGGGCGTCGGCTACCGCTTCGAACCATGAGGCTGGCGGCCACAGCCGTGGTACTCGTCGCGCTGGGCATGGGCATTTTCGAGCTGATCATGCGGCCGAGCAACGAGGAGCGTCTTGGGGCTCTTGCCCTGTTTGGGCTTGTGACCGCCGGCATCCTTCTCGCCGCCTCCCTGCTACCCCGCCTCGCACGACGCTCACGCTCTCTCAAGGCAACGGTGGTGATCGTCGGTGCCACATCGATGCTCATCCTGATGTTCGCCGTGGTGGCGTCCGGCAGCCAGATGTCCATCTCGTCTCACGACCTCAACCTCCTCTGGGT
>JBAVPF010000079.1:0-5883 GCA_049692815.1 Acidimicrobiia bacterium | reverse complement strand
GGGAGGCCGTTCGCTCTCGACAAGCACCTGGATCGTCTGGAGCGCAGTGCAAAGGCCCTGGAGATCGAGCTGCCTTCCCGGGAATCCCTCACAGCCTGGGTCACGGCGACATCCGAAGAGCTGGGCGACGGCGCCGTCCGCGTCGTCGTGACCAGAGGAACGAGCATCTCGGGGATAGAGGGGGCTCCGAACGTCATCGTGTTCGGCCACCCGTGGCAACTCAGCGGGGAGCCGGGCCGGCTCCTGCCTGTGGTCGCTCCCTGGCACGCCGCCGGAGTCGACTGGCAGCTGGCCGGCGCCAAGTTGTTGTCCTATGCACCGAACCTGGCGGCCACTCGCACGGCGAAGACGTCCGGGTTTGACGACGCGCTGTTGATCACGGACCAATCAGTGATCCTGGAAGGCCCAACCTTCTCGATCGCCTGGATGGCAGGGGACGTCCTGGAGACGCCGGGCCTGGAAATGGGGATCCTCGACTCGATAACCAGAGGCGTGGCGCTCGATCTAGCCCGCGATCTCGACATCGAGGTGAGCGAAGGCCGCTTCGATCTCTCCCGACTGGACGCTGCGTCCGAGGTCATGGCCCTCTCCACGATCCGGGAGGTACAGCCCGTGGTGCTGGTCGGAGATCGTGAGTGGGACCCGGGGCCCGTGACAGAGCGCATCGCCGCTGCCTTCAGGTCTGTCACCGGTTAGGGAACCGACCGGCACTACGGTTTCGTTTCCTGGTGATGAGAGCTCGTACCCCGGTTGCCGCAGTGATGGTGCTCGCCCTCGCGGTTTCGGCGTGCAGTGATGGCGAAGCCGAGTTGTCCAGCGGCTCGACGATCATCACCGGCGGGACCAACGCCACCGCCATCACCACCTCGACCACGCTCCAAACCTCTGACGAGGGCTCTCCCACCCAGACACTCTTGGGCCAGGCGGTGTCCGAGTACACCGTCGTGGAGCGGGTCCCCAACGAGAACGGTGAGGAGCTGTACATCGTGATCCCCGACGGTGCCTACACCGACGTAGACCTCGAGAACTTCATACTCGACCTGATAGACGCCGATCCGACCATGTACGGCGCCGAGGTCTTCGACGACGAGGATGCAGTAACGGCATTCAAGGTGGACGCCGCCGAGCGCACCGATGAGCAGAAGGCTTTGCTCGAGAACCATTTCTTCCTCACACTCGTCGGCCGCGAGCGCATCGAGTTCAACGGCCCCTTTGCCGACTTCCCTGGCGGCGCCATCGGCTCTTGAGCCTTGGCTCGTCGGGTCAGAGGAGCCAGTTCGCCATGAGGAGGAACCCGCCGAACCCGACGATGTCGGTGATGAGCGTGAGGATTATCGATGATGCGAGGGCAGGGTCGAGGCCGAACCTTCTCAGGATGACCGGGAGACCGCTGCCGATGATGGCGCCCACGACGAGCACGGAGAAAGCGGAGAGGGCGACTACCACCGCCAGATCGGCCGGATCGGCGGTCCCGATGAAGATGTCGGACGCTATGAGGCCCCAGCTGATGAAGCCGAACATCACTCCCAACGCGATGCCGGTGAGTGCACCCACACCGAGTTGACGAAAGAGGATTCCTGGCACCTGCGCCCCGGGGACGTCGTCGGTGGCCATCGATCGGATCATGACCGCGAGACTCTGGTTGCCACCGTTGCCCCCGATGGCGGACACGACCGGCATGAAGGCGGCGAGCAGAGGCTCTTTGCTGATGATCCCTGTCTGTCTCTCGATGGTGAAGGCGACGATCAGTGCGAGCACCAGGTTGAGCGCCAGCCATGGGGTCCGCATGCGGACCGAGCCGGGGATCTTGGTGTAGACAGTCTCGGCGACACCGGCGCCGACGGCCACCAGGAAGTCCTCGGTCGCCTCGTCCTGTACGACTTCGATGACCGCATCGGTTGTCACCATCCCCACGAGCCGGTTGCTGGTGTCGGTGACCGGGATGCCGAAGAGGTGGTAGCGCTGTGCGAGCTCGGCGACCTCCTCGCGGTCGGTCATGGTCGTCACCGAGACCGGGTCGGGGACCATGACGTCGGCCAGCGGGGCACCGGGGCGATGGAATACGAGATCGCGAAATGAGATCACCCCGTGGAGGTGGTCGTCCTCGTCGACGACGTAGACGTAGGACAGGTCCTCGTACTCCTCGTGGAGCAGCCTGATCCGCTCGATGGCCTCGCCGGTGGTGAGACCGAGGGGGAGGGCGGCGATGTCGGTGGTCATGAGACCGCCCGCGGTGTCGGAGGGGTAGGCGAGAAGCCCTCGGACGTCGTCTTCGGCCTTGTCGGACATTGCGGCGAAGACGTCTTCGGTCACTTCCTCGGGCAATTCGCCGATCAGGTCGGCTGCGGCCTCGCTGGGCATCTCGTTCAGGGCCGCGGCCAAGCTGCCCAGAGGGAGCTGCTCGATCAGCTCGGCGGCGAGCTCCGGAGCGATCTCCTCGAGGATCTCCGCTGCCTCAGAAGGAGGCAGGTCGGCCAGCAACTCGGCGGCGTGCGTCTCGTCGAGCTGCTCGAGGATGTCGGCGGCGTCGCTGGGAGCGGCCAGCGCCAGGGCTTCCCACTCCTCACGGTTGGCGTCCAGGTAGTCGGCGACCTGATCACGATCGCGGCGCGCGACAGCGAGAAGACGGCGAGCAAGTTGACGAGGGCTTCTGAGTCGAAGTCTCACTGGTCACCCCGGGAGGAAGGACCGGGTCAGGGTACAACGCCCGTGACCGCGGGGCGATCAGCCTTCGAAGGGGCGCACTGCCTCGATCATCACGGTCATCGTCCCGGCTGGCGCCTCGTAGGACACCTCGTCACCGACGGTTCGGCCGATGAGGGCGGCCCCGAGCGGGCTCGATGGGGACGCCAGGAGGAGCCCGCCGACCTTGTTCTCCTGAGGGGCCACGAAGTAGTCCATCTCATCGCCATCGGAGTCGACGACGGTGACAACCGATCCGATCTCGACCCGGCCGGTGTCCTCGACCTCACGTACCTCCGAGTTGTGGATCAAGTGCTCCAGCTTTCGGATCCGCGCCTCCATGAGCCCCTGGTCGTTCTTGGCCGCGTCGTAATCGGCGTTCTCTCTCAGGTCGCCGTGAGACCGTGCTTCTGCAATGCGCTCCTCGATCTCGTGACGTCCCGCCGTCTTGAGATGCTCTAGCTCGGCCTCGAGCTTCGCCATGGCGGCGGGAGTGAGGAAGTGCGGTTGGTCGGTCATGGGAACCGCTGAGATTAAGCGGTCAGAGAGGGTCGAGTGTCGCGGGTGCGGCTGTCGACGACCGCCGGCGCTGTTCCCGGTCGGGTCTTCAGCCGGTGGCCTGACGCACCTCTGCGAGATCGACGCTGGGCTCGAGCACAGTCTCGGTCTCGATCGACCGCCCGATCAGGCAGACTCTCTCCGCCTTCTCTATCAATCGCTCCGCCCGGTCGACGCGAGATTCGGGTGCTATGACGATCCGTGGCCGGAGTGTGATCCGCTCGATCGAGTAGAGGCCGTCCTCGTCTCGTGTCAACCGGCCCACCGACTCGTCGAAGTACGACACGACCTGCACGCCGGACCTCTCCGCCATCGCCAGGAACGTCGTCATCAGGCACGAGGCGACGGAGGCGACGAACAGGTGCTCAGGGCTCCAGATCCGGCTGGGCCCACCGAACTCCGGAGGTGATGCCACGTCGAGCTCGGGAAGCCCGTCGTCGATGGCGGTGAGCCGGCCGGTCCTGGTGCCGGTGCCGGTCACCTCGACGTGGTAGTCGTGTGAATCGATCAAGGATCCTCCTTCTGCCCCTACATGGATATCCGAAGCGTCGGCGCCGCGACATTCCCTTTCGTCGTGTTTCGGGGGGCCTTTGGCCCCTACGCCCCGCTCCTCGGCCGGGACACGGCATCGAAGCGGGGCCCGGCGCTTAACCTCCGCCCCGTGACTGAGACACGTCTCACCAGGTACAGCCACGGGGCCGGCTGAGCCTGCAAACTCGGCCCTGCCGAGCTGGCCCAGGTCCTGGGCCCCGTCCAAGCGCATCCGGCCGTGAGCCATACCGACCTTCTGGTGGGCATGGCGTCTGGCGACGACGCCGGCGTTTACGCGCTGGGAGACGGACGCGCCCTCGTTCAGACGGTCGACATCTTCACCCCGGTCGTCGACTCGCCACGCGAGTGGGGGAGGATCGCGGCGGTGAATGCCCTCTCCGACATCTACGCCATGGGGGCCGAGCCGCTGACTGCGCTCCAGTTTCTGGCCTGGCCACGCGACGAGTTGTCCTTCGCGATCGCCTCCGAGGTCATCTCGGCCGGGATGGACGTCATGTCCCATGCGGACTGCACCGTCGTCGGCGGGCACTCGATCGATGGGCCCGAGCCGACGTACGGTTTCGCCGTGACCGGTCTGGTCTCTGTGGACGAGGTGGTCACCAATCGGGGAGCCGAGGCCGGGGACGTGCTGGTGCTCACCAAGCCGCTGGGCATGGGCATCATCACCACGGCGATCAAGCGTGGTCGTTGCCCCCTGGAGCTGGCCGAACGCGCGATTGAGGTAATGACGACGCTGAATGACGTCGCCGGGGGCGCTCTCCGCCCGAATGGGGCCCATGCAGCCACCGACGTGACAGGCTTTGGCCTGCTGGGCCATCTGCGCGAGTTGTGCCGGGCGTCGCAGGTGGGTGCTGTGGTCGAGCTCCGGTCGGTGCCTGTGCTTGACGGTGTCGGCGAGCTGTTGAGCGAAGGCATGTGGGCCGGTGGGTCGCAGCGGAACCTGCGTTCACTCGCGGACGATCTCGTGACCGAGATCGACATCGAGCTCGTGAAGCCGTTGGTCGACGCCCAGACCTCAGGCGGGCTCCTGGTTGCGCTGGCCGAGGACGACGTCGAGGGCTATCTGTCCGCCGTGCCTGGGACAGTCCCGGTCGGGAGGGTGACCTCCGACAAGCTCATCCGGGTGACTTAACCTGTCGGAGTGAACGCCGACGAGCGTCTCGAGCAGATCGCAGAGGCACTGTCCATCCCGCTGGCCAGGCGCCACATCATCTTGTGCGCTGACCAGACCAACCCGAAATGTGCGCCGCGGGAGGAGACGAATCTCCTCTGGGCTCATCTGAAGCGCAGGCTGAAGGAGCTCGGCCTGGCGTCTGCCCCCCCAAAGTGGCAGGGTGACATGAGCCACGATCCCGATCCGGTGGAGCCGGGCTCGGGCTCGGTGCTACGGACCAAGGCGGATTGTCTTCGCATCTGCGAGCAGGGCTGCATCGCCGTCGTCTACCCGGAGGGCACCTGGTATGCCCACCTCGACGTCGAGAAGCTCGATCGCATCATCGACGAGCACCTGATCGGGGGCACGCCGGTGGAGAGCCTCGCCTTCGCCATCGGGAGCCTCGACCGATGAAGTTCTGGAAGTGGCTGTTCGGGGTTGCGCTGGCCTGGCGTCTATTCGGTCCGCGGCTCGAGCCTTCGTTCCGGCCGCCTCAGGAGCATCCCCTTCGGGTGACGGGCAGGACCGTCTTCGTCGGGGACGACGAGTTCCTCGTCCGGCAGATGGGACCGGTTGGTGGCATCCCGGTGGTGCTGGTGCATGGTCTCGCCGGCGCCTCGCTGACCGAGTGGTACCAGGTCGCTCCGAAGTTGGCGGTCGACCGGAACATCATCATGATCGACCATCGCGGCCACGGGCTATCCGCTCCGGTCGATCGACGGTTCGAGGTCGCCGATGACGCCGACGACATCGCAGCCGTCCTCGACGACATGGGGGTCGGAACCGTCGACGTCGTCGGCTATTCGATGGGCGGCGTCATCGCCCAGTCGCTGGCGAAGCGGCATCCTGGGCGGGTGCGACGGATGGTGCTCATCGCCACGTTCGCCACCCACACGGCCGGCTGGAGGTGGTTCCGCCGTGTCGGCGCCGTCCTGGCC
>JBAVPF010000078.1:0-3027 GCA_049692815.1 Acidimicrobiia bacterium | reverse complement strand
GCCAGAACCTGAGTGTGGTGGCTTGGCTTCCACCCTCAGGGCCGTCCAGCTCATCATCTTGCTCGACGTGAAAGCGGAGACTGCTCGCTGCTACGTCGCCGGGATCGACTTGGGAGCCGACTCCATCGGCGAGCATCACTGTCAGCTCATCACACTCGTAGGTCAGGTTGTTCCCGCTCGGAGTGGCCGTGAGCGTGCAGTTCTCCAGGTTGGATTCGAGTGCCGCATCGTCAGCGAAACGCCATCCACGGATGACCACGGGCACCGAGCCCGTGTTCTCCCACTCGATCTGACAATCGACCGCGTAGCTCGGGTAGGCATTGTCAACGGATATCGCCAGCATGGTGGGCTCGGGGAAATCCCAACTCACCGAGGCGATATCGACGCCGCCGGCCTCACCGGTCCCTTCGGCGGGCCATGGCCAGTCAAAGAACTCGGTGCAGATGGCGCCAGACCATTCGCCGGTGACCTCACCGGTCTCCACGACACCCTGGGACTCCAGGGTCTCCGTCCAGTGCATGTAGGCGATTCCCGCCCCGGAGAGGGCGAGCACTAGCAACAGAACCGGAGTCAAGGAGCGGGTCTTGGGTTTCACCCACCGCTCCCTTCGTCGACTCCCATTGGATCAGGAGTCTTCGCACCAGACATGGTCTACGACGTCGGCAACGGACCCGGTATGGCCGTCCCGTTGGCGATCCCAATCGGAGTGCCGTCGGCATCCGCCACGATCGCTCCGACAGTGCAGAAGCTGGCGTCCCACTCGTTCCAGTTCACGAACTCCTGGGTCATCGTCGTGGTGTACGTGGAGCTTTCCGCTGCGGCCTGCTCGACATGGAACCATGAGCTCACATCGACGCTCTCCGCCGGATCGATCTGCGTTCCGCAGTAGATCCCTTGGGTGATGTTGATGGTCAGCTCCGGGGCTGCCTCCGTCGGAACTGCGATCAGACCGTCTCCGGTGATCTCGTAGCCGCTGGCGGCACCACCCACCGAAAGATCGAAAGCGCCGGCCTTCACCGGAATCGAGCCTTCGTTGGTGACGTCGGTGTACACGGTGCAGTGGTAGCTCGGGTAGGCGTTCTCGGCTGTGATCGTCAGCGAAACGGCATCGGCATTCGCATAACATCTGCCGACGTCCTTGTCGTACCTGTCGACAAGACCCGGACCGGGTTCGGCCGGATCGCGAGAGCTGTCGTCACCCCACTGGTCGTACGCCTCGTTGGTTCCGTTGTCGGTCCCGCTGGTGTCATTGCCGACATTGCCGTCGTCGTCGGTGCCGGCCGGTGACCACACGACACCGAGTGCACCGGTGTTGATCGCCGTCGCGGCCGTCAGGGTCTGCGTCCAGTGGGCGTAGAGGATCCCGGTCATGGCAAGTGCCAGCGCCGCTACTGAGAACAGCGCGACACTCGACCTCGGTCCCCTCTTCCTAATCAATTTCATCTTCCCTCCATTGTTTGTGAGAGCGCTATGCCCTCGACTCGCGGCTGCCCGCAGCGCCGCGCTTCAAAGCTGGATTGGTCTATGAATCACCCCTTCCTCTCACCTCTCGATGAAGTCGCTTGTGCCAGTGCTTGAAACATGGAATCGCCGATCACCCTCCTGGGCCCGCGTCGTCGATCACGAGACCCGCATCGCCCACCCCGGTAGTCATGCCGGAGCCCAAGGTGACCTCGATTTCCCCCACGTATCGACCGTCGACCGGGTGTGTCGTCGTCACATCGCTGTCCAGACCCGGGTCGCCACCCTGCCCCGGAGCAGTGAATACATGGTTGAAGGGCGCCTCGATCTCGATCATGTAGACCCCGACGGCCAGGTCGAAGAATGAGTAGGAACCTGTGGCGTCGGTGGTAGTGGTGGCAATCTCGACGCCGTCACCGAGTAGCCGCACTATCACTCCCGCCAGACCCGGCTCGGCCGAGGCGCGAACCCCGTCACCGTCCTCGTCGAGCGACACGATGCCGGTCAGCCCGGCAGGCTCAGGCGCAGGTGGTGACTCCTCGGACGGTGGCTCTTCGGCCGGGGTATCGTCGGATGGCTCTTCGGGAGGCCGTTCGTCGGGGGGCGGCTCCTCTTCCGCCGACTCCCCATCGGCGGGGGTCTCCAGATCCCCGTCTTCGATCTGATCAGGGCCCGGACTGGGAGGCGATCCCCGGCTCACATTTTCCGACGGGAGATCGGCCACCGAGATCGTCAGCGGCACCTCAACCCGATCGGTCCATCCGACCGAGGCATTCCACTGAGTCGCCAGGAACTGAGCCGTGAAGTCCCCGGTCGTGCCGTGGATCTCGGGGATCGGCTCGTTGAACGAGAGGGTCAGCTCGTACGCCACCGCCTCGTCGGGGTCGAGCTGAGCCTCGAGAGGCAATGCCGAATCGACCAGGCCACATAGCGGTCCCTGATAGAGCGGAGGGTCGGTCGACCCGCCATTGATGACCAGCTGAATCGTCAGATCGAACACATCGCAATATCCGCCGCCACCGGCGTCGGCGAGCCACATCTCGAGGCGCAAGGGAATCGACCCAACGTTGGAGGCAACCAGCGACTGTGCCATTGGGGGACACGTCGACGGCGTGGGCACCTGGAGGCAGAATGCGATGTAGGAGATCGCTCTGGTGTTCTTTGGGTTGCAGGTGACCCCTCCACCGGGCCCAGGGTCACCCTGGCACGCCGGGTTGAGCCAGAGCCCGGACCCTTCAGCCAGGGTCGCTTCGAGGTAGCTCCGACCAGACTTGACTCGAACGTCCACGTTCCCGCCTGTGACCGTGTAGTAGAAGCCGACGGCCTCGGAGGGCTCCCCGTGCTTGTGCACCCAGCCGGTGATGGCGAACGTGGCCCCGTCTGCCGAGAAGGAAAGAGGGCTGGTCCCGATGGCATCACTGTCGAATTTCTCACAGCGCTGGGATCCGGCGCCGGGGCCGCAAGCGGGCGAATCGAAGGTCAGGGATCCAGCGACATCGAGCAACACAACCCCGGTTTGGGCCTGCACTGACCCAGAGGCCTGGGATCCCCAATGAGCGGCGACAA
>JBAVPF010000077.1:0-6592 GCA_049692815.1 Acidimicrobiia bacterium | reverse complement strand
GTGCTGGGCTTGCTGTGTCTCGCCCTCCTGCCCCTCAGCTACCTACCCGGCATCCCCACTTTCGATCTCATCCTCTTGGCCGCCTTCTTCTTCTCCATGTCCTCGGATCGAATGTACGGCTGGATGCTCAACCACCGGTACTTCGGCCGGGTGATCCGGGGCTACCGCGAGCATGGCCTGACCATGCGCATGAAATGGGTCGCGACCGTGGGCATATCGGCATCCTTGCTCGTGTCAGGGCTCTTCCTCACCAATCTCCTCTGGGTGCGTTTGATCCTCGTGGCAGTGGGTGTCTACGCCATCTGGTTCGTCTTCTCCCGTCCCACCAGGGATCCCCTCACCAAGTAGCGTCCGCGGGATGCGGTCGTTCTCCAGGCTTGGGCTCGGCGCCGTCACGGCGGCGACGATGGCCACGGCGACCTTCCCCATCATCGTCGTCAGTGTCCTCGCGTCCCAGCTCATCGACGACTTCGACATAAGCAGGGCTCAGGTCGGCTTCCTGGTCACCGCAACGGGTCTGGTTGGGGCATTGGCCAGCCCCCTGTTCGGGAGGGTCACGGATCGTCTCGGCTCGGTGAGGTCTGTGATCGGCACCCTGATCGCCGGAGGGCTCACGACCGTTGCCCTGGCATCGGCGCCGGCCTACTCGATCCTGGTGCTGGCGGCCATCCTCACCGGCTTCCCCAACGGCTGGGGGAATCCGTCGACCAACGCCTTGATCGTCGACAACGTGCCTCCGGGCTCGAGGGGAGTGATCACGGGCATAAAGCAGTCAGGCGTCCAGATCGGGACATTCCTCGGTGGAATCCTGCTCCCGGTCTTCACCGGGTGGTGGTCGTGGCGCGTGGCCGTGCTCGTGTTCCTGGCCATGCCGGTGGCCGGACTCATCGGGATGATCGGACGCAGGGACTCCGAGCACCGCCAGAAACGGGCGCGCCACGTCGACGGCGTCCTCCCCATCTCGGTGCGTTGGGTCGCGGTTTATGGCTTCGTCTCCGGTCTCGCCTCGTCGTCGATCATCTCCTTCGTCCCGTTGTTCGCGCATGAGGACCTGAAATGGTCCGAAGAGGCGGCGGGGACGATGATCGCCTTGATGGGGCTCACCGGCATCGTGGCCCGCGTCATTTGGCCAAGACTTTCGGAGCGCACTCTTGGGCATGGCCGGACGTTGCGGATACTGGCGATGCTGAGTGTGCTCTCCGCCGCCCTCCTGGCGCTCTCCTCGGTGGACCTCGTCGGCGGCTGGGCCCTGCCCCTCGCAGTGCTCTTCCTCGGCTCGGGGGCAGTGGCGTGGAATGCGGTGGGCATGCTGGCAGTCATGGATTTCTCCCCGGAAGGCCTCGTGGGCAAGGGCACGGGTGTGGTCCTGTTCGGCTTCCTACTCGGGCTCGCCATCGGGCCACCGCTCATGGGATTCTCCGTCGATTCGCTCGGGACCTACACCCCGGGCTGGGTCGCCACGGGTGTGCTCCTGGTGCTCTCGGCATTCATATCGGTGCGGGTGCCGGCAGGAATTACCCTCGCCCGAGAATGAGACTGGTGATCGCTCGATGCACAGTGGACTACACGGGCCGGGTCACCGCCCACCTTCCCGAGGCCACCCGTCTCATCATGGTCAAGGCCGATGGCACGCTGGCGATCCACTCGGACGGCAATGCCTCGAAACCCCTCAACTGGATGATCGCGCCCAACTACCTGGAGATTCATGACGACCGGTGGGAGATAACCAACTCCAAGGGTGAGGTGCTCCAGATCTGGATCCACGAAGTACTCGAGGACGTCACCCACGAGTTGGGAGAAGACCCGGGCCTCCTCAAGGACGGGGTGGAGGCTCATCTGCAGGAGATGCTGGCAGCGTTCCCGGCGACCCTGGAAGAGGGTCTGGAGCTGATCCGACGCGAGTACCCGACCGACATCGGCCCCGTCGACCTCCTGTGCGTCGACCTCAACGGGGCGACGGTGGCGGTCGAGGTGAAGCGTCGTGGCGAGATCGACGGGGTGGAACAGCTCGCCCGCTACATCGAGCGCCTGGATCTCGACCCACGAATCGCACCGGTGCGTGGCATCTTCGCGGCGCAGTCGATCACGCCTCAGGCGAGGGTCATGGCGGAGGCGCGGGGTATCGAGGCCGTCGAAGTCGACTACGACGGGTTGCGCGAGGCAGAGGACACCTCGCTCCGGCTGTTCGACATCCGCTGATGTTCGACATCGTCTTCTACAGGCCCGAGATCCCGCCGAACACCGGCAATGCCATGCGCCTGGCGGCCGTCACGGGATGCCGACTGCATCTCATAGAGCCTCTCGGCTTCGATATGGACGACGCCAAGTTGCGGCGGGCAGGGATGGACTATCGGGATAAGGCAACGGTGGAGGTGCATCCCGATCTCGAGTCCTGGCATGAGAGCACACAGGCGTCGAGGGTGTTCGCTCTCACCGTCGACGGCGACGCGCTCTACTCGGAGACCTCGTTCGCCGAAGGCGACGCCTTTCTGTTCGGGCCCGAGTCGGTTGGCCTCCCCGCAGAGGTGACAGCCAGATCGTGGATCACCGGGAGCCTCCGGTTGCCGATGGTCTCCGGGGTCCGTTCCATCAACCTGTCCAACTCGGCAGCAATCGTCGTCTACGAGGCCTGGAGACAAATCGGTTTCCAGGGCGCAGCCTTGGAAACCGGTACTGAGTACTAGGTACTGAGTACTCGGTACGTGCCAAGTACTCGGTACTAGGTACTTGGCACCTGCGCAGCCAGAAGCCTGAACGAGATCGCTTCGGCGACGGCCATCCGCTCCAGATCCACGATGCTCTGACTCTCGTTGGGCGCATGGAAGGCGCTCGTGGGGTCGGCCGGTCCCACCACGAGTATCGGTGCCTCGGGGAACAGCTCGGCAAACGTGGCGATGAAGGGAATGGATCCCCCGGCGCCCATCTCTACGGCGTCTGTGCCAAACGCCTCCTTGAAAGCGTCTCTCCAGATCCTCACACCTTCGTTGTCCGAGCCGAGGACCGTGGCGTCACCCTTCTCCTCGTGGAGGAAGGAGAGTTGGGCCCCCCAGGGCACGTTGGCCTCGAGATGGCTCTTCAGGGCCTGCAGGGCCTCGTCGGTGTCCTGCCCGGGGGGGATTCGCATGCTGACCTTTGCTCTTGCCACCGGCACCAGCTGGTTTATCGCCTCCGCTATCGGGGGAGCGTCGATGGCCAGGATCGAGAGGGCGGGCCTCGTCCACAAACGTGACGGTATAGACCCCTCGCCGATCAACTCCAACCCGTCGACCGCAGATGCCAACGAGCGAGCGAGATCTTCGGGCACGTCGATCGACTCGCTCGTCTCCTCCGAGAGGAGGCCATCTATGGCCACATTGCCCTGATCGTCGTGGAGCGAGGCGAGCAAACGGCTCAGGGCCATCAGGGCATCGGGCACGTAGCCCCCATACTGGCCGGAGTGAACCGCGGCTCCCAGCGTGCGCACTTCGATCTTCACGGCGACCAGCCCACGGAGAGAGGAGATGAAAGAGGGGATGCCCTCCGACCAGTTGCCGCCGTCGCCTATCACGATCATGTCGGGATGGAGCATGTCTGAGTGGTTTCTCAGGATCTCGGGAAGACCTTCCGAGCCCGCCTCCTCCTCACCCTCCAGGAACAGCTGGATGCCGACGGGTAGGTCTTCGCCATGAGCAGCGATGGCGCCGAGATGCATCACGATGCCGGCCTTGTCGTCGCTGGCTCCCCGGCCGTAGATGCGGCCATTCTTCTCGACGGGGTCGAACGGGGGTGTCCCCCATTCCTCGGCGGGGCCCGGTGGCTGCACGTCGTAGTGGGCGTACAGCAGGACGGTGGGCGCTCCGTCGGGGGCGGGCAGCTCGGCGAAGACGGCAGGGTGGCCCTGGGATGATTCGAGGAGCCGGGCGTTGGAGAATCCCTGGCTCTCGAGTATCCCGACGATGGCCTCCCCCGCACCTCGCACTCCCTCGGGGTCGTACCCGTGGGCGCTCACCGACCTCATCCTGATCAGGGTCTTGAGCAGCTCTTTCAGTCTCGGCATGTCGGCCTGGACGGCCGACCTCAGGTCGTCGTGCATCCGCAGGAGGGTACCGATGCCAAGATGATGGGGTGCTCAGGTTCCGCCTCTTCGACATGCCGGTCACGGTCAGGGGATCGTTCCTTCTGATCGCAGCGCTGATCGGATTCACCGGCGTGGGCAACATCGAGCAGACAGTGGCGTGGATAGCCATCGTCTTCGTCTCCATCCTGATCCATGAGTTGGGTCATGCCTTCACGGCGAGGATGTACGGGTCGACAGTCTCCATCGAGCTCAACGGTCTCGGTGGGCTGACACGGTGGTCCCTGCCGGACGGCGAACTCACGCCGGGCAAGAGGGCTCTCATCGCCGCCGCGGGCTCGGCCACCGGGCTCTTGTTCGGAGGGCTGGTATGGCTCATCGCCGGCCAGTTCGGGCCCTACACCGGCCTCACCGCGTTCGTCCTGGCCAACACGGTGCGGGTCAATGTCTTCTGGGGCCTCCTCAACTGGGCGCCGATCAGGCCCCTCGACGGCGGCCACCTGGTCATGTCACTGTTGGAGAAGCTGGCTCCGGCCCGGGCGGCAGCCATCGGACGGGTCATATTCATGCTCTCGGCCGGCGTGGCGTTGGCGGTTGCGATCAAGTATCAGCTGATATTCATCACGGTCCTCGCCGGCTGGATGCTCCTCTCCGAGTTGAGCATGTGGTCCGCCAGGCCCCAACCGGTGACGACCGGGCTGCCCACGTTGAGCTACGACGATCATTCGCCTCACGAAGCGGGGGAGGAGCCCGAAGACGCAATCGAGAATCCCGAGGACGTCGTCGAGGGAGAGGCGGGGGAACCCGAGGACCCTCCACGCTAGGTTCCTCGACAAATGGACTTCTCATACGGTGAAGAGGTCGAGGGCTACCGGGCGAAGCTCCTCGAATTCATGGACAGCCACATCTATCCGGCGGAGCCGGTCTACGAGCAGCAGATGGAGGATTCGGGAGACCCCCACCACCACCCGGCCGTTCTAGAAGATCTCAAGAGAGAAGCTCGGAGCCGGGGGCTGTGGAACCTGTTCCTGCCTGACCCCGAAGACGGCGGCGGTCTCTCGGTCCTCGAATATGCCCCGCTCGCCGAGATAAGCGGTCGCAGCCCGAGCCTGGCTCCGGAGGCGATGAACTGCTCGGCTCCCGACACCGGGAACATGGAGATCCTCCACATGTTCGGCACCGCGGAGCAGAAGGACGTCTGGCTCCGCCCGTTGCTCGAAGGTGAGATCCGCTCCTGCTTCTCGATGACGGAGCCGGATGTGGCCAGCTCCGACGCCACCAACATCCGCACCCGAATTGAGCGCGATGGCGATGAGTATGTGATCACGGGGAGAAAGTGGTTCAGCTCCGGTGGCTCGTCCCCCAGGTGTGAGGTCTCGATCGTCATGGGCGTCACCAACCCCGACGCCGACCGCCATCGCATGCAGTCGATGGTTCTGGTGCCTATGCGCGCACCAGGCGTGACCGTCGAGCGCGACCCTCTCGTCTTCGGCTACAACGATCGTGGCGGGCACCCCCAGATCCACTTTGATCAGGTGCGAGTGCCCGTCTCCAACCTGCTCGGCGAGGAAGGTGGTGGGTTCGCAATAGCCCAGGCACGTCTCGGCCCGGGGAGGGTCCATCATTGCATGAGGGCGATTGGTGCCGCCGAGCGCTGTCTGGACCTCATGGTCCAGCGCTCCCAGGCGAGGACAGCCTTCCACCGGACTCTGGCCGAGCAAGGTGTGGTACGGGAGTGGATAGCCAATGCCCGTATACAGATCGAGCAGGTCCGGCTTCTCGTCCTGAAGACGGCTTGGCTGATCGACAACGTGGGCACCAAGGGGGCACGCATCGAGATCGCCGCCATAAAGGTCGCCGCGCCCAATCTCCTCACTTCCATCGCCGACGACGCCATGCAGTTGTTCGGTGCCGCCGGATTCACCGAGGATTGGCCCATTGCCCGGCTCTACGCCATGGGCCGCTGGCTCCGAATCGCCGACGGGCCGGACGAAGTGCACCGTCGCTCGGTTGCGCGGGCCGAGTTGGGGAGGCTGGGACCGGGGGCCGTCCCTCCGACGTACTTCGGCTGATCAGAGTGCCCGGCTCCACATCAGGGCCGGGGAGAGGATGAGGGCACTCGGAGGGAACGATCCACGTTGATTCTGCGTTTACATGTGCTCACCGAACATGGTGTCGAGAAGTGATTGACCTGACAGTTACACCATGGCGGGAAGCGGCTGCTTGCCTGGATTCCCAGAGCGAAGTGAGCTTCTTCCCCGACAAGCAGGACCTCGGCGGCATCGTGAAGGCGAAAGCCATTTGCGCCACGTGCCCGGTAGCCGATTCCTGTCTCACCTGGGCGATCGAGACCAACCAGCCTCAGGGGATCTGGGGAGGCCACACCCCCAAGGAGCGGCGCAGGCTCCGACGGCTCTGGCTCGAAGAGATCAGGAAGGCCAGCTAGCGCCGCCGCCCCCGTCGCTTCTCGGCGGGATCGTCGTTGTCAGGCCCGCTCTCGGCGGCTATCTGCACCAGGGCATCGCCGGAGTTCACGAG
>JBAVPF010000076.1:0-1554 GCA_049692815.1 Acidimicrobiia bacterium | reverse complement strand
TCCCTACGGTTTGGGCATCGAAGAAGCACCGATACCAGACCGCCAACATCCCCATGATCACCGGCATGTTGTGTGCGAATTCAGCGGTGCGGAAGTGGGTGTCCATGGCGTGGAAGCCGTCGAGCATCTCTCTGAAACGATCGGGGCCGACAGCGATCATCGTCGAGAGGCCAATGGCGGAGTCCATGGAGTAGCGCCCGCCAACCCAATCCCAGAAGCCGAACATGTTGTCGGTGTCGATACCGAAGGCCTCTACCTCCTCGGTGTTGGTGGAGACCGCCACGAAATGTCTCGCTACTGAATCCTCACCCATAGCCCCGATGATCCAATCACGTGCTGCGGAGGCGTTCGTCATCGTCTCCAGGGTCGTGAAGGTCTTGGAGGCGATGATGAAGAGGGTCTCGGAGGGCTCCGCATCGCGGATCGCCTCTGTGAGATCGGCGGGGTCGATGTTGGAGACGAATCGGAGGTCGAACTCCCGGTCGGAGTAGTGACGTAGTGCTTCGTGGGCCATCACCGGTCCCAGATCGGATCCACCGATGCCGATGTTGATCACGTTTCGGATACGTGCTCCGGTGTGGCCGACCCATGTGCCGTCGCGAACTGCGGTGGCGAATGCGCCCATACGGTCCAGCACCTCATGCACGGCGGCCACCACGTCGATGCCGTCGACTGTCAGTTGGGAGTCCCGGGGAAGCCGGAGGGCGGTGTGCAGGACGGCGCGATCCTCGGACACGTTTATGTGCTCGCCGCGGAACATCGCCTCGATGTGCTCGGGCAGACCGGATTGCTCGGCCAGCTCGAATAGGGCGTCCATGGTGTGCTGGTCGATCCGGTTCTTCGAGTAGTCGAGATGAAGGCCAACCGCGTCGATGGTGAATCGCTTCGTTCTGGAAGGGTCCTCTTCGAAGAGAGTGCGGAGGTGGGCTTGGGACAATCGCCGGTGGCAGGACTCGAGCTCAGCCCACGCGGGTCGATCACGGAGATTCGAGGGCCGTATCATCTCGGGTTTGCGCTCTCTCGGGCCGTCCGCGTGGCCTCGACGCATTGTCGTGCCGTGTCGGCGACGGCGTCCGGGGTGAACCCGAACTTCGACTCGAGTGCTTTCAAAGGTGCAGATGCGCCGAAGGTGTGCATTCCGACCACCTTCCCATGGTCGCCGACGTATCGGTCCCATCCCAGAGTCGATGCCTGCTCGACGGCAACCCGAGCAGGCACGGATGAGGGGAGGACCGCCTCCCTGTAGCTCGGTGGTTGTCGGTCGAACAGCTCCCAGCATGGAAGTGAGACGACTCGGGCCAGTATCGAGTCCGCGGCCAACTCCTTGCGAGCGGACAGCGCCAGGCTCACCTCGGAGCCAGTAGCGATGAGGATCACGTCGGGCTGCCCATCGGTGTCGGCCAGCACGTATCCCCCGCGTGACACGCCCTCGGCTGATGCCAGCACCGACCGGTCAAGTGTCGGGACGGCCTGTCGCGAGAGGATCATTGCCGCCGGCTCGTGCCTGAGACGGGTCACGGTCCGCCACGCTTCCACGACCTCGTTGGCGTCAGC
>JBAVPF010000075.1:0-3031 GCA_049692815.1 Acidimicrobiia bacterium | reverse complement strand
CCGCCGAGGCGTGGACTCTATACGGATCGGCGCGCTCACGTCACCCCGAATGACCCAAGAATCTGCGTTTGGCGTACCGTTTGCCCTGATGGCGGACGATGTTCAGGTCTTGGTGGATGGCGCCGAGGAGGCCAAAGCGCCGCCCAGGTCGCGGCCGCAACTGGCGCTCATCGCCGGGGGCCTTGTCGTCGGAGTCGTCATCGGCGCGGTCTTCTTCAGCCCGATCGTCTCCCAGGACACGGCAACGACCACCACCAACGCCGAGAGTGCAGCCTCGCCGTCCGAGCCGACGGACGTCGGGACGACCGAGGTGATCCCCGGGTTCATCGACGCCCTCGTCGCCGTCGCCACGGGTGACACCGACAGCTTGATACACCTTCTCTGGCCGCGGACGGGCGCGCTGCAGGAGCACCCTATGTTTGCAGGCGAGTCGGTGACCTTCGACGCCACGGGCCAGCACATAGCCGTCACCGAGACGGTTCCCGACATGGAGGGCGTGATCGTCTCGGTCGGCAGGTACAACTCGATCCAACCCGCTGCCTCCGGTGTGACCAGCTTCGCCTTCCACGACTCTGCGGCCAAGCACCTGGGTTACACGACGATGGAGCAGGGCGTCTGGACCTTGTGGCACATGACTCCTGACCTGCAAAGCCAGAAGGTCGTCGCCGGGCTCGTGCCAGACGGCCGTCTGGTCGCTTGGGGGGACTGGGGCTGGGCGATCCAGTCGGGGGTCGAGGTGGTCTTGCTGAACCCCAAAGGTGAGCTGCGCACCACCCACCAGGGATTGGCCTTGACCTCGACTCCTGACGGTTGGATCCTCGTGGCCGGGGAAGAGTTGGAGTTTGTCTCCGCGGGTGGGGGCGTCCGAAAGCTCGGCGTGGGTGCGGGGATCGTTGGCCCGGGGCCCATCGTCGACGCCAGCATCTCCCCGAATGAGGATCTCGTGGCCATCTCGGGGAGGGAGAAGATGGTTGTTCTGTCCGTGGATGAGCCCTCCGAGTCTCCGGCTTCCCAGTTCGATCTCCTCTCCGCCGAAGGTCTCACCTGGACCACCGACGGGAAGTTCCTCCTGGTCCCGACCATGGCCGGCTTGCTGCTCCTCGACCCCGACTCCGGCACGATCTCGCGAATCCTGGCCGGCTACTCCCTGCTGGCCGTCGACGTGATTCCCCCGTCGTCTTCCTAGAGTCCTGGTCATGGCCGGACCCGGACCCACCGAAGAGCTAGCTCCCATCGATTCCTATCTGTCGACTGCGGAAGGCAGTGTCCTCGAGGTGCTCGAGGCTGGTCTCTTCCTCGATCGCACAGTCTTCTATGCCCGTGGTGGGGGCCAACCAGGCGATGTCGGGACGATCTCCTGGGATGGCGGCTCGGTCGAGGTGGTCGACACGATTCGCCGGGACGGGAAGCCCTTCCACGTGGTCGCCGAAGGCTCCGTAATGCCAGAACCGGGCACCCCCGTCGAGGGTGTGATCGACTGGGATCGCAGGTATAGGACGATGCGCACCCACACCGCCCTCCATGCCCTCTCTGGCGTCGTCTATCGCGACTACGGGGCCAAGGTGACCGGGGGGAACATGACTCCTGGCGAGGCTCGCATGGACTTCGAGCTCGATGGCATCTCCGTTGAGTTCGGTGCCGAGGTGGAGCGGAAGCTGAACGCGGAGCTGGTCAAGGGTTATCCCACCGAGATCGTGGTGATGGCACGTGAGATCGCCCTCCAGGATCCAGATCTGATCCGCACCAAGGTGAATCTGATCCCCGAGTTCGTGACCGAGATCAGGGTGGTGGACATAAAAGGTCTGGACCGTCAAGCCGACGGTGGCACCCACGTTCGCTCCACGCTCGAAGTTGGGCGCATCGAAGTGGTCAAGACCGAGTCGAAGGGCAAGGCCAACAAGCGGATGCGCATTCGGGTGGTGGAGGCAGAACCGGAAGCCTGATCAGCAGGTGCCCAGTACCTGGTACCAGGAACCGCCCTGCCTCATCGGGCAAAGAGTGCAAGACCATCGCACGGTCTGGTGATCGACAGACCCTGATACCTGATACTTCATACGTGATACCTCATACTTCATACCGAACATGATCGACTTCGTGCTGGGTCTGGCGCTCGCCGCGATGCTCGTCCGTGGGTGGATGAGGGGGATGGTGCGGGAGGCATTCGACCTCATCGGGTTGGTCCTGGGCATCTGGATAGCGTTCCGCTTGTCGGTTCCCCTCGGCGAGTTCCTGTCATCGAGTTTCGGGCTGGAGCCTGAAGTCGGCCGGATCGGAGGTGGGCTGGTCCTTTTCATCCTTCTCGGTGTGCTGTTGAGTGTGGCTGCGCACTACCTCACCAAGTTCATGAACCTGCCGGGTCTTTCCCTGATCAACAGAGTTGGTGGCGCCGCCGTGGCAGTCGGTTGGGGGCTCCTGCTGGTCCTGGTGTTGTTGAGCGTGCTCACCGTGTTCCCCGTGCCCGACAGTTGGAGGAACGACATCGAGGAGTCGAACATCGCCCAGGCGATAGCGGGCGACGATGCCTTTCCCCGCCAGGCTTTCGAGTCCCTGGCTGGAGATGACGTCATGTCGGCGGTCTCGTCGATCCGGCGGCTGTTCGGTGCCGGCCGGGCGGTGCCCGTCGGGGATGACGTTAACGAGATCCCACCCGCCGGATCGGAGGACGTCGCTCTCCTGGCGGAGGAGGCGGCGAAGGTGCTCGAACAGATCAACGAGCACAGGGTCGGCCTCGAACTGAGGGCCGTAGCGGCCATCCCGGCGATCGACGACCTCGCCGAGGAGCATGCCGTGGCCCGATATCGGGACGGCCAGATAAGGCGAATCGCGAACTGCGCCGCGACCTTGGGATCCCGTGGCTACCAGGTCATCGGTTGTGACAACGGCGTGGCCCTGGCAGGCACCGCCGCCGGAGGGTTCGAAGGAATCCTGGCCACGTCCGAGGGTGCGGCGATGATCGAGACTGCCGACTTCGACAGGGCAGGGATCGCCGTCGCTGATGGGCCGACAGGTCGTCTCGTGGTGATCATCCTCG
>JBAVPF010000074.1:0-4765 GCA_049692815.1 Acidimicrobiia bacterium | reverse complement strand
CACGACGTCACCGAAGTCGCAGCCGACGAATCGGACCGGCGTGTCCGTCGGAGTGGCGTGCTCGGCTATGAGCAGTGTGCCTCGGTCGGTCCTGATATGCGTCCAGACCTGGGTGTCGACTCCATCGCTTCCCTCGCCCCGGGCATGAGACAGGACCGCGATGCCATTCTCCAGCAGGGTTAGGTCGGTGTACTGGTAGGAGTTCTCGTACGCACCGTGATCCACTCCGGCTCCGGCGTTGTAGTACGCCGTGAAGCCGTCGACGTCGTGCCGCTCGTCGTTGTTCTGCCACGTGAAGATCCCGTCGGCCTCGTTGTTGTGCGCGACGTTGTTCTCGAAGGTCCACACGGCGCCCGCGCCCTCGGGCCAGGTGAAGCCGGAGTGCTCTATTCCCGCTTCGCCCTGAACGGCAACGGCGACGGAGTTGGTGACGCGGAGGTTTTCACCGTTGCCGAGGGAGAACGCGGCCAGTCGGAACTGGTTGCCCCCGTTCCCCACGGACACCCCCGCGGCCAGGGCGTGGTCCCAGATGAGATCATTGGTGTCGTTGACCGGGTCGTACTGGTCCCCTTCGCCGTCGGGTGGCTCGTCCCACCAGTAAGCCTCGTTGGCAACCTGGTAGGCGATGGTGTCTCTGAAGCTGATTCCGTGGGACGCATGGGGCACGAAGGCGTGGTTTCCGGCGTCCCGGATGACGACACCTTCGACCAGCGACCCTCGCGATCCGTCTCCCGCCATGTGGAAGTGGATCCCATACCTCCCTGTGGCATCCGTCTCCCCGAACCGGGGCGCCACCCATCGGAGTTGTGCATATCTGATGGTCTGTGGCTGGGTCGACCTGATGAACACATGCGTGGATCCCTCAGGTGTTCCCTCGATGCGAACGTTGCGAGTCAGGTCGAGGAGCTCGGTCTGGTAGCCGAGTGCGTTGGGTGGGGGAGTGGAGGTCACCGTCTCGAACGTGTCGTAGTCGCCGGGGGTGTTGGGCGCTGCCACTACCTCGTCCCCAGCCCACGCCGGGTCGTACTCGTAGGCCCAGGCGGTCTTCTCCTCGCCCTCGACGACAAGACGTCCGTCCCCTACCACCCACAGGCCGACATCCGAGTCGACAGGGTCCGTGCCTCCGCCGACGAACCCGGATTCGTCGATGCCATCGAAGCGAAGCAAGTGCTCGACGTCCCCCGAGGCGGGCCGCATCTCGAGCGTCCCCTCGACGATGACATTCCCCGAGACCGTCACGGTCGTGTCCACGTCAGGATCGAAGGCCCAGGTCTCGTCCGCAGGCACCACGAAACCCTCCGGGAAGGCCAACTCTCCGCTCAGCATCCTGTCGACCTCATCCGGTGGGGCGCTCGTCGGGGAGACACCGGATGTGGTGGCCGGCATCGTCGATGTCGTCGTCGCATCACGGCAGGCGACCAGCAGCAGGGCGACTGCGAACAGGAGCACCAAGGGGCGAATCCCACTCATCGCACTCCTAGTGGGATGTGTGTCAACCGCCCAGGGCTCGATGTAGGAATGCCGCCATCTGGCCTCTGGTCACGTAGTCACCGGGGCAGAACAGGTTGTTGGTCGGAGGGTTGCACCCGGCTGTCACCCCCGCCACCCGAATCTTGTCGATGTCCGTCTTGAAGATGTTGTCGGCCGTGTCCTTGAAGTAGTTCCCCGACCCGGCGTTGGTGTAGCCGAAGGCGCGGGCCATGAAGGCGGCCATCTGACCCCGGGTCACCTTCTTGTCTGGGCAGTACTGGTTGTTGGTGGGCGGGTTGCATCCCTTGGTTATGCCCGCCACGCGAATCTTGTCGATGTCCGTCTTGAACGTGCTGGCCGCAGTGTCGACGAAGTAGTTCCCGGTGCCCGGGTTGGAGAGCCCGAGTGCCCTTGCGAAGAAGGCGGCCATCTGGCCCCGGGTGACGTAGTCGTTCGGGCAGTAGCGGCTGTTGGCCGGCGGGTTGCATCCCTTGGTGATTCCCTGTTGGGCGATCCATCGGATGTCGTTGGCGAAGACGCTGTTGCCGATGTCGGTGAATCCGTTGCCCGGAATCGGCTGATCTGTGTAGAAGGGGCTGATCGAGGTCAGCGAGCCATTGCCGGTCAGACGGTAGGCGGTGCCGTTGGCCCGCTGCACCCGGAAGATCGAGTTGGGCTTGGCACCGCTCAGGTCGAAGTCACCCGGCTCGAGGCCACAACGGATGAAGTCGTACTGACTCGGCTGAGCACCACCGCTCTCCCTGACCTGGACCTCTCCCAAATCGCAGTCGACGAACCTGACGGGTCGCTCCGGGCTGCCTTCGTGCTCTTCGATTACCAGCGTCCCACCATGTGTGACCACGCCGGCCCAGATCTGGGTGTCCGTCCACCCGCCCGTGCCGCGCTCGCCGTTGGCATGGATGGTTATGGCGTTCGAGTTGTCGAGGAGGGTGACACCGTTGTAGACGTAAGAGTTGGTGTAGGCGCCGTGGTTGATGCCCGACTGGCCGTTGTAGTACGCGGTGAAGTCCTCGATGACGTGCACGTCGTTGTTGTTCTGCCAGACGAAGATCCCGTTGACCTGGTTGTTGTGGGCGGTGTTGCCCTTGAAGAACCAGGTGGCTTCGTCGTCCTCGGGCCAGAGGTAGGCCGATCGGTTGGCGCCCGTCTCCCGCTGCATTCCGACGACGACGGAGTTCGTGATCGAGACGTTGGTCCCTATTCCCAGGTAGAAGGCGCCGAGAGTGTGGTTCTCCCCGCCGTTTGCCCCACGCACGTTGGCGGCTACCGCACGGTCGAAGACAATGTTGGTCGCACCGTCACCGGGGTCCCACCAGTAGGCCTCGCCACGGACGTTGTAGGCGATGACGTTCTTGAATGTGATCCCGGTCGAGGCGTGAGGCACAAAGGCATGTCCCTTTGTGTCCCGAATCACCACACCGTCGACGATGCTCCCGTTGGAGCCGCTGCCGTTGTGATGGAAATGGAGCGCATAGCGGCCGGTGACATCCGAACCACCGAAGTCGGGCGCCATGTAGCGGAAGAGAGCGTTCTTGATCGTCTGCGGGCGATTCGAGTGGATGAAGACATGGCTATAGGCACCCGTCGTTCCCTCGATGACCACGTTGCGGGTCAGGTTGAGAAGCTCGGTGGGATAGCCGAGGGCGTTCTTCGCCGGTGTGGAGGTGACCAGAGGGAAGTTGTTGTAGTTGCCCGGCGTGTTTGGGGCGGCCCGAACTTCGTCGCCCGCCCACGAGCTCTGCCAGGAGTAGGCCCAGGCGGGCTTCTGCTCGCCCTGGATGACCAAACGGCCGCTGCCCAGGACCCACAACCCAACGTCGGAGGTGACCTCGACCATCCCACCGCCCTGGAAGTCGTTCTCGTTGAATCCTTCGAAGCGGATGGTGTGAGTGACGTTTCCGTTGGCCGGCTTCATCTCCAACGTGCCGTTGATGACGAGATTGCCCTTCATGATCAGGGTGGTGTCGTGGTTGGGGTCGAAGCGAAGGGTGTCTCCGGCGCCGATGACGGTTCGGTTCCAGGTGACGGTGCCACTGATGGTTTGGGTCGCCGCCTGCGCCTCCTGGGCGAAGCTCACGACCAGACCGGCACAAAGAAGGGCACCGACAACGGCCAGGTACAGGAGGTGTGTGCGCCGCACGATCATCGGGCGATTTGCGTACGCAGAGTGTTGAGTGGCCACGGCCAGGACCTCCGTAGGGCGCCAGGAGAAGATGTCTGTACCTATTGTGAGCGAGCCAGCCCCTGGCCGGAACCATAGTTCGTAGCGGGAGCTCTAGACCCGGACGGCGCGGTGTCGAATCACCTCTCGGTATGCGATCCAGCGTCCGCTACGAGCCGAATACCCGGGTTGGGACCGCTCGAAACCACGTTCTGTGGTCGGCGATCATCGGCTGGGCCAGTGGCCCTCGAGTCACCGAAAGCGGACTGGCCGCGGTGTCGGAGCTTCGAGCTTGGTGTTGTCGTACGACCAGGAGAGCTGGTCGTTGACCGAGGCGACCCCGTCGAGCCGACGTGTCAGCTCGGCGAGCAGTTGTGCATCACTGCGCGTCTCGAGACGCCCGCTCAGCGCGACGTTGCCGTCGTCGCATGTGACGCTGACCAGCTTCGGATCGATCCAGAGCACCTCGCGGAGTATGTGATCGGTGATCTCCGAGATGATCACGGCATCCGGGCGGTTGAACGCGCGCAGGATGTCGCCCCGGCTCACGATCCCGACGAGTCGCCCGTTCTCGTCGACCACCGGGATGCGCTTGATCCCCTCACGTTGCATGGTGCGAGCGGCCTCGGCGTGGTCCGCGTCGGGCGACAGTGTCTTGACCTGTGGGCTCATCACGTCCTCGACCCTGCGCCCACTTGCCGGCATGTCGTCGTCCCGAAGCCAATGTCGCAACAGACCGGCTCGCTTCGGGGCGCGTCGTCCCGCCTCATTGGCCACGAAGTCGGCCTCGGTGATGACGCCCACCAGTGCACCCTCGTCGTCCGTGACGGGCAGACCGCTGATGCCGGCCTCGATCATCCGGCGGGCAGCCTCCTTGAGCGGTGCCTCGGGTCCGACCGTGATGATGTCGGTTGTCATGAGCTCGTTGAGCCTCAAGCTGACCTCCTTTCTGACTCAATCGTCCATTCGCAGTCCTGGTGTCGGTAGAGGATTAGGTCCCGACGACATGGGCACACGCGACGGTTTTGCCATTGTGCCAAAGGGGTTTTCGGACCTGCCGGATGGCCTCGAAAACTTCAAGAAGGGGGGCGCGAAAGCCGATCTTCCTTGGGA
>JBAVPF010000073.1:0-2472 GCA_049692815.1 Acidimicrobiia bacterium | reverse complement strand
GGTCTGAGCAGGTACACCGCGGCCAGGACGGAGATGATGATGAAACCTGCGGCGATGAACAGCTTGAGGATCTCGGACGAGAAGTCATCCTGGTTGGAGAAGATCAGCTCCTGGTTGAACGGTTCGGCGCTGATGCCCTCGGGAAGGTCCGCCGACGCGATTGCGTCAGCAGCAAGCTGGGCTCGTCGCGACCCCTCGTCGAAATCCTCGCTCGAATCGTACGTCACCACCAGCATCCCCAGATCGGTCGTGGCGCCCGTCGGATCGGCGTCGGTGGGGAGGAGCAGGTCGACGAACCCGCGCTGCTGTGCGGGTATCTGCTGATAAGCCTGCTCATACAACGCCTTGAGTTGGTCGTCGCCGGTGGGCGTCGGCGCACCCTGTGCGATGGCGAATCCGACCGGGGCCATGAAGCTGGAGATGGCCGAGCTGTCAGGCGTGTCGGCGAGATATTGGGCCATGTCACTGGACCGGACCGAGTTTTCGATCGCCGTCACCGCGGCAAGGCCGTCGAGTGTGATCACGTCCTCGCTGTCCGAGGAGATCAGGACCTGAAGTGAGCTCTGGGTGGAGCCGAAGAGCTCGCTGATCGTCGTCTGGGCGTCCAACTCGGGCGCCTCCGGGGCGAATGATTCGTTTTGGTCATCGGCGGGCGTGAAATTGCCGGAGAACGCACCAAGGGCCATGGAGATGAACACCGTGACCGCGATGACCCACCACGGCGCCTTGCGCACGGCGGCGGAGAGGGCGTTGACGAGTGTCTTCATGGTGGTGTCCTGGCTCCTCGGTCGGTTCTGCTGTGTGAGTGGCCGGTCGATCGTCCCAGATGACTGGACATCGAGGACTCGAGACACAATCGAAGCGACTCGTGGCGGATATTCAAAATCGCCGCGGGCTCATCGTCCCAGGACGAGATCCAGTGCCTCCAGGAACCTTCGATTGTCTTCGTCGCTCCCGACGGTTGCCCTCACCCATCCTCCCCCCATCGGTCGGATCAGCACTCCTTGCGCCGTCATCTCCTCTACGACCCGATCCGTGGCATCGCCCAACTCGAAGAAGACGAAATTCGTGTGACTCTCGGTCGTGTCCAGCCCTCGTTCCGCCAGCGCACCCACCACGTGGTGTCGACGGGCCGCGTTCTCGGCTCGGCGGCGCTCCAGTTCCGCCGGTTGGCTGAGTGAGGTCAGGGCGGCGATCTGGGCGATGCGGTTCACCGTGAGCGGTGCCTGTGCCTTCCTCACCTCGGTCAAGGTGTCGGGGTGGCCGACTCCGTATCCGATGCGAAGCCCGGCCAACCCGTAGATCTTGGAGAACGTGCGGATGACCATCACGTTGGGGCGCTCGGCGGCCAAAGGCACCGCGGTGCGATAGCGAAGGTCTGTGACGAACTCGTGATAGGCCTCATCCACCACGACCAGCACTCCATCCGGGACGTCGTCGATGAAGGCTTCGATCTCCTCGGCCGACTTGATGGTCCCCGTCGGGTTGTTGGGGTTGCAGACGAAGACCACACGGGTCCCCTCGTCGATTGCCGCACGCATCGCGTCGAAATCGAGCTCGTGGTTCTCGCCGAGAGGAACCTCGGTCGTGTCCGAGCCGGCCCAAATCGACACGAACCGGTACATCACGAAGCTGGGCCACGGATACACGATGTTGGTGCCCGGCCCGCCGGTGGCGGTGGCGATCTCGGCCAGCAGCGCCACTCCCCCGGCCCCGAACATGAGATTGGTGAAATCGACCCCCAGCCCATCGGCGAGAGCGTGGCCCAATTCCCAGCAATCGTTGTCCGGGTAGCGATTGGAGCGGGCGATCTCCTGAGCCGCCGCCTCGATGACGCCCGGAAACGGCGGTTCCGGGCCCTCATTGGCCGTCAGCTTCACGATGTCGCCCGGGTCGAGCCCGTGCGCCCGGGCCACGTCTTCGAGTTGGCGGCCCACCCGATAGGGCCGGAGCGCTGCGATCTCGGGGCGGAACCTCGGCATCGACCCGAACATAGCCGCGCCCAGGGGCTCGATTCGCCGACTTGTGGCAGACTCAAACCATGGGCTCGTACCCCACCCTCACCATCATCGACCCCAACGGGGAGCTCCTCGTCGAGGACCCCGGTCTCGATCCCGAGCTGTACCAGACCATGT
Source organism: Acidimicrobiia bacterium (assembly GCA_049692815.1). Classification (GTDB taxonomy): domain Bacteria; phylum Actinomycetota; class Acidimicrobiia; order Spongiisociales; family ZC4RG35; genus JANQRA01. The sequence continues at coordinate 337 of JBAVPF010000073.1, read as the reverse complement.
ACAGAAACATGGTGCTCTCCCGTGCCCTCGACAGGAGGATGCTGGCCCTCCAGCGGCAAGGACGTCTGGGCACGTATGCGATGCTGGAGGGCCAGGAAGCGGTCCAGATCGGCTCGGCACTCGCCTTGGAGCCCACAGACTTCGTGTTCCCCAGCTATCGCGAACACGGGGTGCAGGTGACCAGGGGCCTCCCGATGGAGGTGCTGCTCGCCTATTGGAAAGGACTGCCCAACTCAAGGTGGGACATCGAGAAGTACCGCACGGGGATCGTCACCGTCCCCATCGCCACCCAACTCCCCCATGCGGTGGGCTACTCGTACATGACCATGCTCCGGGG
>JBAVPF010000072.1:0-4129 GCA_049692815.1 Acidimicrobiia bacterium | reverse complement strand
GGATCACGTGGGTGTTTCCCGCCGACGCCACATACTCCGCGGCGAGCAGCACCTCTTCGATTGACGACGAGATGCCCCTCTTCAAGAGCACCGGCTTGGGCTGTGCGCCCACCTCGGAGAGGAGCCTGAAGTTCTGCATGTTGCGAGCCCCTATCTGGAGCATGTCGGCATGCGTGGCAACCAGCTCGACGTCTTCGGTGGCGACCACCTCGGTGACCACGGGGAGCCCGGTCTTGTCCCGGGCGGCTGCCAACAGGTAGAGCCCCTCCTCCCCCAGGCCCTGAAAGCTGTACGGCGAAGTCCGCGGCTTGAAGGCTCCTCCACGCAGGATGCGGGCCCCGGCGTCGGCCACGGCCTCGGCCACCGTCGAGATCTGCGTCGCCGACTCCACCGAGCACGGCCCCGCCATCACCACGACTTCCGAGCCTCCCACGGCCACGTCCCGCACCTCCACCAGCGAACGCGTCTCCCGGTACTCGCGAGAGACCTGTGGGTACGGTGGCGCCTCCGAGCGGATGGCGGCAACGCCGGGCATGGTGCTGATGCGCTCGGCGAGAGCCTGTGCGACGGTGTCGACGAGCCCGATGTGAGTCGTGTCGCCCAGCTCGCTCACCAGCAGACGCCCGCCGTGTTGTTCGATGAGACGGACGATGGAGGCCTTGTCCTTCAGGGAGACCCCCTTCTCGAGGACGACGATCATCGCCTCACACTCACAATCACGCGGATCCTGCCACGGTCCTCGAAGGACGAAGGCCGGAGAGGAATCGAGCAGGGTCGTCGCCACGGTCGATGGCATCGATCAGCGCTGATCCCACGACGACTCCATCGACATGACCGGTGAGTTGGGCGACCTGAGCCCTCTCACGCACACCGAAACCGGCGAGAACCGGGAGGTCTGACACGGACTTCACCCTATCGAGATAGTCCAGCACGCTCTCGTCGAAGTCGGTGGCTCCGCCGGTCGTCCCCTTGGTGGACACCGCATAGACGAAGCAACGACTCGCGGTCGCCAATCTGCCCAAACGATCCGGTGGAGTGGTCGGGGCCACGAGCTGGACCAGACCCAGGCCGTGACCCTCCAACATCTCGATGAGCTCTCCACTCTCTTCCAGGGGGAGATCGGGGACGATCAATCCCGACGTGCCCGCATCGCTCATCCTCTCCACCAGACGCTGCAAGCCGAAGGCCAGGAACGGGTTGTAATAGCCCATGAGTACATGAGGCGCGGCCAACTCGAGAGAATCGAGAGTGTCGAAGATCCGATCCAGGTTGATCCCCTGGACGAGCGCCTCGTGACTGGCGTGCTGGATCGTCTGGCCGTCCGCCATCGGGTCGGTGAAAGGTATGCCCACTTCGACCACGTCCGCCGTCTTCGCCACCGACGTGAGGATTTCTCCGTAGGTCTCCGGGCTCGGGTAGCCGGCGGTGAGGTAGGCACATATTGCCTGGCCATCTGCGCTCTCGATCGCCTTGGTGACCGCGGACACGTGGTCACTCATGTCGGGCCTCCCTGATGATGTCCAGATCCTTGTCGCCCCGTCCCGAGACACAAATCGCGATCGCCGAATCGGGGTTCTCCGCTGCCCAGCGTTTCGCGCCGGCCAGGGCGTGGGCCGACTCCAGGGCCGGGATGATCCCTTCCGCCGTCGAGCACTCCTCGACCGCGGCCAATGCCTCCGAGTCGTCGGCCGAGATGTAGGTGGCTCGTCCCGAGTCACGGAGCATGGCGTGCTCGGGGCCGACACCGGGATAGTCCAGGCCTGGCGCGATCGAATGCGTTTCGTGGACCTGGCCGTACTCGTCCTGGAGCAGTGGCGTCATCGCCCCGTGAAGCACGCCGATCGTGTCCGACGCCAGGGTGGCGCTGTGCGACGTCCCATCACCACCGGCCTCCACTCCCAGGAGAGTCACTGTGGGGTCATCGACGAAGCCGCGGAACATGCCAATCGAGTTGGAGCCACCACCGACACAGGCAACAGCCACGTCGGGAAGCGCGCCGGTGGCTTCGATCACCTGTTGCCGGGCTTCTCTGCCGATGACCGACTGCAGCTCGGCGACGAGGGTGGGATAGGGGTGGGGGCCTACCGCCGAGCCCAGCAGGTAATACGTGCCGTCGGGGTCGGACACCCAATCGCGCAGGGCCTCGTCGATGGCCGACTGGAGCGTTCGGTCACCCTTCTCGACGGGGACGACCGTGGCCCCCAAGAGAAGCATCCGCTCCACGTTGGAGCTCTGCCGCCCAACATCCACCGATCCCATGTAGACCGTGCACGGCAGGCCGACCCGGGCGGAGGCGGCAGCGGCGGCCACCCCATGTTGGCCGGCACCGGTCTCGGCGATGATGCGCTCGACACCGAGGCTCTTCGCGATGAGAGCCTGGCCGATGGCGTTGTTGATCTTGTGGGCCCCGGTGTGGCACAGGTCCTCTCTCTTCAGATACACCCGGGCCCCCCAATCGGAGCTGAGATGAGGTGCGAAGGTGAGCGGTGTCGGCCGGCCTACGAACTCGGCTTGCTCAACAGCCAGCTCACGACGGAATTCCGGATCATCGAATAGTCGGCTCATCGCCTCCTCGAGCTTCACCAGCGACGCCATCAGCGTCTCCGGGACATATCTTCCGCCAAATGGGCCAAAACGCCCATCGGCATCGGCCACCCTTCTCCAGGTCGTGTCAACAGTCATCTGGTCACCAGCCTTTCCTCGGCCGTGCGCACCGCCGCCACGAACGACCTGATCATCTCGGGGCTCTTCACTCCAGGGGTGGTCTCCACCCCGCTGCTCACGTCAACGCCAAACGGCATGACCTCCGCCACCACTCGTCCCACGTTCTCCTCGTTGAGCCCTCCGGCGAGGATCATCTCGCCCCGTCGGGCCATCGTTGCCGCCCGGGTCAGATCGACCTGGTGCCCCACGCCGCTGATCGGGCCTTCGAAGAGGAAGCGCCCGCCGTCGGGTACGTCCTCCGACCCATCCCTGTACACCGGGAGAGCCTCGATTCCTTCCAGCCCGGCCAGTGTTTCGAAGTCGGCCTGGACGAGGTCGGGCTGGAACTCTCGGACCACCTCAATCACCTGTGAGGGTGTGGGGCGACGGAAGACGGCAACTCGGGCGACACCAGGCGGGATCACCTCTGTGATCTCCCGGGCCCGGGTGATCGAGACCTGCCGGGGTGACATGGCGAAGACGAAGCCCACCGCCTGTGCCCCGGCTTGCACCGCCGCCTCCGCCGAAGCCTCGTCCGTCATCCCGCAGATCTTGACGAAGAGGCTCACGTCCCTGCTCCCGCCCGGGCCCTCCGCCCGGCGTCGATCAGATCGGAGAGCAAGCCACCCGGGCTGACGTCGGAGACGAGTGCCGAGCCCACGAGAGCCGCCTGGTAGCCCAGGTCGGCGATCGCAGCGGCATCGTCGGTCGTGCTGATGCCGCTTTCGGCCACATGTGGGAGATTCGAGGGAAGTTGCGGAGCCAGCACCTCGAATCGGGAGGGATCCACCTCGAGAGTGGTCAGGTCGCGGCAGTTCACTCCCAGGAGGATGTCGCGATCGAGCACAGGAGCCGCCAGCTCGAGATCGTCGTGGTCGAACACCTCGAGCAGGACGAACATCCCCATGGAGAGGGTCGAGTCGACCATCTCCTCCAGAAGGCCGCCCGAGAGCATCCTGGCGATGAGGAGCACGCCGGACGCGCCGAGGGCGCGGGCTTCGATGATCTGGACAGGATCTACGAGGAAGTCCTTTCGCAGCACCGGCGCGTCGATTTCTCGGGAGGCTGCCTCGAGATGTGAGAGCCTCCCGCCGAATCGGCTCTCCTCGGTCAGAACCGACACCGCCACCGCTCCGGCAGTTGCATACTCCCGGGCGAGGCCAACGACCTTCTCCTCACCACCGGAGGCCAGCCGGCCCTCCGATGGGCTCGCCAGCTTGGCCTCGCCGATCACGTCGAAGCCGCCAGCGCCAAATCGAAGCAGGCGAGCCGGTTGTGCCGACTCGGCCAGCGACGACAGATCTCGCCTGGAACCGGCCTCCCGGGCGCGACGTGTGCTCTCGGCAGCCATCTCGGCGAGGAATCCCTGGTTCACGAGGCCCCCGCCCCGTTGGCGAGGCGGTCCACGAGAGCTGCCGCGGAGCCA
>JBAVPF010000071.1:0-5659 GCA_049692815.1 Acidimicrobiia bacterium | reverse complement strand
CATCCTGGCCAAACGTCTGCTCGGCGATGACAAGACCCGAAACATCGACCAGCTCCGGGCCGATGTCGCCATGGGGCTGCTCACCGGCCGATTGGGCGGTGGCAAGCCCGGACGCGGCGGCGTCGTGGTCACAGTGCCACTCACCACGCTGGCAGAGCTGGGCGAGGAGTCAGGCGATCTCGCCGGTTACGGCCCGGTCCATGCCGAGCTCGCCCGCAAGGTTGCCAGAGAGCAGCAGGATTCCGAATGGACCGGAGTCGTGACCGACCCCGAGACCGGGGAGCCGCTGCACACGGTCGCCTTGCGACGGCGGCCCACCCCCCGGCAGCGGCGGATGATTCGGGCCCTACTCCCCCAATGCTCATTCCCCGGGTGTCGGATGCCGGCGACGGACAGCGACATCGACCACACAGCCGACCACGCGGCAGGCGGGCCCACCACGGTGCGCAACCAGGCCCCGCTGTGTCGTCGTCACCACCTGGCCAAACACCGGGGGCGATGGACTTACCGGCGTGTCGACCGGGTTGCGGTCGAATGGATCAGCCCGCTGAGCAGGCGATACCTGGTCAGGGCGAGATCGCCCTAGACCCGTGGCGCTCCCGCGCCCACTCACGTCGCCTTTCGCTTCAACTCCGCCCTGTCCACCTTGCCCAGATGGGTCTTTGGCAGCGTGTCAACGAGATAGACACGCCTCGGGTGCTTGTAGGCCTCGAGATGTTCCAGCACCCAGTCGATCAACTCCTGTTCGCTGACGTCACCCGCCGGGACGACGAAGGCCACCGGACGGGACAACCCGGCCTCATCCTCCACCGCCACCACGGCACAGTCGGCGACCGTCGGATGATCGAGAAGCGTCGACTCCACCTCCTGGGGCCGGAACCACTTCCCCTTCACCTTGATGGCGTCGTCGGCCCTCCCGCGATGGGTGACGTATCCGTCGTCGTCGATGGAGACCAGATCGCTGCTGGCGAACCAGTCACCGCGGAACGCCTCCCCGGTCTGCTCCGGGTCGTCGACGTAACCCAGCCCCAACGAGTCGCCCCTGACCCAGAGACGCCCGACCTCCCCGGTCGCGACCTCCTCACCGTCCTCGTCGCACACCTTGATCGTGTATCCGGGAACGACCCGGCCCAGGGTGCCCGGCTTCACATCGCCAACCGTGTTGGTAACGAAGACGTGCCACATCTCCGCAGTCCCCAGACCGTCGAGCAGCTCGACCCCAAAGGTGTCCACCCAGCGGTGATACAGGGTGTCGGGGAGGGCCTCACCGGCAGAGGTGGCCAGACGCAAGCTGGACAGGTCGTGCCCCGCCACGCCGGGAGCCGCCAACATCTGGTTGATCGCCGAGGGGACATTGACCAGGACCGTTGGATGGTGTTTGTCGATCCTCTCGAAGAGGGCATCCGGGGTGGGGTGCTCCTCGAACAGGACGATCGAGCCGCCCACCGAGAAGGGGAAGAGGAAGTTCGACCCGGTGGCGTATCCGAAGTAGAGCTTGGGAACGGCCATGGTGATGTCATCCGGGCCCAGCCCGAGCGAGCCCTGCCCGTAGAGACGGGTCGTGTTGACCAGGCTCTTGTGGGTCTGGGGCACCGCCTTGGGCAGGCCGGTGGTCCCTCCGGAGAACAGCCACATCGCCGGGTCGTCGGGTTTCGTGGCGACCGTCGCCGGGCCTTCGGGCGCCGGGCCGACGTTGTCGGGGTTGACGATCCCGGGCTTCCACTCCATGAGAGAGGTTTCGAACGACTCTCGGTGGATCGGTGCCACCAGCGCAACTGCTGCCCGGGACCGATCGATGATGGCCCCCATCGCCGCCGGGGTGAGACTCGGGTTGAGCATCACGGCCACCGCCCCGAGACGAATGGTGGCGAGGAAGACGGCCACGAAGCCCGGCGTGTCGGGCATCACGATGAGAACGCGGTCGCCCTTGGACACCCCTGCGTCGGCGAGCGCAGTCGCGTAACCGTTGACCAGCGCGGCGACATCGGAATACGTGAGCGTGGCCTCGTCGAGACGGATGGCGATGCGGTCGCCGTCATCGTCGTGGATACGGTCACCGAGGAAGAACTCGTAGGCGTTGAGGGTCTCGGGCCAGGTGGTCACGAAACCCGAGACTATCGGTACCGTCATGTCGGTGAAGATCGCCATGGTCACCGGCGCCTCGTCGGGCATCGGCCGCGCCACTGCGGTCGAGTTGGCTGCCCGCGACTTCCACGTCGTGGCCGCCGGAAGGTCGGAGAAGAGAACTATGCCGGTGGTGGAGGGGATCTTGGCCGACGGCGGCTCTGCCGAGTTTCTCCATGTCGATCTGGCGTCCCTCCAATCGGCACGTGGTGCGGCGAGGGTGTTCGAGTCGACCGGCCGTGTACTCGACGTGCTGGTCGACAATGCGGGTGTCGGTGGCGGCAGGGGTGTGACCGAAGACGGGTTCGAGATCCACTTCGGGGTGAACCATCTGGGTCACTTCATGCTCACCCACCATCTCCGACGTACCTTCCGGCCCGGCACCCGGATCGTCGTCGTGAGCAGCGAAGCGCACCGTCGCCCGGACGGGATCGACTTCGACGCAGTGCAGAGAAAGACACGCTCCCTGGTCGGCTGGAAGGAGTACGGGGTGTCCAAGCTGGCCAACATCCTCTACGTTCGGGAGTTGGCCAGACAGCAGCCCGATTGGCATGTCCATGCGGTCCATCCCGGCATGACCGACACCGGCATATTCCCCGCATTCGTCAAGCCCTTCTTCAGGAATCTGAAGACGCCGGAGGAGGGAGCGGAGACGGTCGTCTGGTGCGCGACATCTGACGAGGTCGCAGGCCAGTCAGGTCTCTACTACTCCCGAAAACGGGCCCGCGAACCTTCGGCCTTTGCCCTCGACGATGAACTGGCGGCCGAGTTGTGGCGGCGGTCAGAGGAGTGGTGTGGGGTCGCGCCGCAGCGCTGAAGACCGCTAGCTTCGGTGCCGAATGACCGACGAAGGCATCTACTACGGCGACTACCTGGGCCTGAACAAGCTCCTCGCCTCACAACGTCTCGAATCGAGCGCCCACGGCGAGACCGTTCACGACGAGATGTTGTTCATCATCGTCCACCAGTCCTACGAGCTGTGGTTCAAACAGATCATCTGGGAACTGGACTCGATCCTCACCATCTTCGACCAGGAAGTCGTCGAAGAGGAGGCGATGGGGGTAGCCGTCCACCGTCTCCGTCGCATCAACAAGATCCAGGGCCTCCTCATCGAGATGATCGGTGTCCTGGAGACGATGACCCCACTCGACTTCCTCGACTTCCGTGACTTCCTCTTTCCCGCCTCCGGGTTTCAGTCCGCCCAATTCCGCATCGTGGAGAACAAGCTTGGGCTGCGGCGGAGCGACCGCCTCCTCCTCGCCGGTGACGAGTACACGGCACGGTTCGAGCACGACGACCAGCAGACCGTCGAAGACTCGGAGATCGGGCCCAGCCTGTTCTCCCTGGTGGAGCGGTGGCTGGAGCGAACCCCCTTCCTCGACCACGAGGACTTCCATTTCTGGGAGGCCTACCGCGAGGCGGTCCACGCCCGCATCGAAGCCGACCGGGCCATAGTCGAGGCCAACCCCAAGCTGACCGACCACGAGAGAGACACCCAGCTCAAGGAGTTCGAGAACGTACTGACCCAGTATGAGGCCCTGTTCGACCCCGACAAGCACGAGTTGGAGCAGGCGGCCGGACGGATGAGGCTCAGCCAGCGGGCCTTTCAGGCCGCAGTGTTCATCACTCTCTATCGCGATCAGCCGGCGCTACAGGCCGCCTCGCTGCTCCTGGAGACCCTGATGGACATCGACGAGGGTTTCACCGCCTGGCGTTACCGCCACGCCCAGATGGCCCTGCGCATGATCGGCAGACGCATCGGGACAGGCGGCTCGGCCGGCGCCAAATACCTGGAGCGATCGGCGGAGCGAAGCCGGGTGTTCTCCGACCTGCTCAACCTGTCGACGTTCCTGGTCCCGCGCGCCGACCGTCCCGAATTGCCGGCGGGCATCGTCGAGGCGATGCAGTTCAGATTCGACACATGAACCTCAAGGAAGGGTTCTCCCGCTTCCTCACTGCCGATCCCGAGCGTCTCCACTTCGCCGCCCATTCCCATCACCCCTGGCCCGACGTCTCCTACGACGCCCACCGTCAGGCGTGGCTGGACGCAGCCGGGATGGCCGACGACAAGTGGGACCACGTCTTCGGGACGGTCATCCCCCGCGCACGCTCCCTGATAGCCGCCGAGCTCGGGCTCCACACCGGCGACACCATCACTTTCGCCCCCAACACCCACGAGTTCCTGATCCGGTTGTTCTCCTGTTTCGAGCCACCCGTCCGCGTCCTCTCTACCGACTCGGAGTTCCACTCCTTCGCCCGACAGTCGCGACGATGGGAGGAGGAGGGATTGGCGGTGGTCGACCGGGTGCCCACCGAGCCATTCGACACCTTCCCCGACCGTTTCGCCGCCGAGGTCGGGTCGGCGTCCCACGACCTCATCTACGTGTCCGCCGTCTTCTTCAACTCCGGCTTCGTCGTCCCCGAGATGGCACGGATCGTCGAAGGGCTGGCCGGAGACCGCGCCTTCTTCGTCATCGACGGCTACCACGAATTCATGGCGAAGCCCGCCGACATCGCCTCCCTGGCCGAGCGGGTCTTCTACATCGCCGGTGGCTACAAGTACGCCATGGCCGGCGAAGGGGTCTGCTTCATGCACTGCCCGCCTGGCTATGGCCCCCGACCCGTCGACACCGGGTGGTACGCCGGGTTCGGACAGTTGGAGACCGGAGTCAGTGAGAAGACCTGGTATGCCGAAGACGGCTCCCGGTTCGCCGGAGCGACCTTTGACCCCTCCGGGGTCTATCGGCTGAACGCGGTCCTGGAATGGCTCGACCACAACGGCGTCGACACCGGCACGATCCACGGCCACGCCCTCGACCTCCAGGAGCGGTTTCTCCAAGCGGCTACCAACCCGGGACGTCTCGTCGTGGAGAATCCGAAGCTCCGGGGCAACTTCCTCACCTTCCGGACACCCGATGCAGCAACCCTCTACGAGGAGCTGCACGGGCGCAAGGTCATCACCGACTACCGGGGCGACCGTCTCCGTCTCGGGTTCGGTGTCTATCAGGGGCCCGAGGACGTCGAGCGGCTCGTCGAGGTGATGGACGGCATCACGCTCTCCTAGAGTGCCCGTCATGCCACACCTGCCACTGCTACGTGTGGTTCCCCTGTCCGCCATCCGACGCCACGAAGAGGTCGATCCGCTTCGTGTCGGGAGGCTCTCGGAGAGGATCGGGAGCGACGGGACACAGGTCAACCCGATGATGTGCCTGGAGGCATCGGGTGGAGACCTGGTGCTGTTGGACGGGGCGACCCGCACCGAGTCGATGAAGAGGCTCGGGCTGAAGCACGCCGTCGTCCAATTGGTTGACGCGAAGACGATGAGTCTCGGGACCTGGCACCACGTGGTGCGTGGGGCCGCCACCGAGGAGGTGCTGGCGACGATCCGGTCCGCAGACGGGATCACCCTGGTAAAGGGTGTGGGCACGCCGGCGGTCCACACCCACGACGGCGACACCTTCCGGGTGACCAGTGAGACCCTCAGTGACAACGCGGCGCTCTCCGCCCTCGTGAGCGCATACATGGGCAAGTGGAC
>JBAVPF010000070.1:0-4695 GCA_049692815.1 Acidimicrobiia bacterium | reverse complement strand
GATTGCACGACAGCGCTATGCGTGTGCACGAAGCGGGCTCAGGGCGCCTGCTGTGCACACGCATTGAGGTCAGGCGTCGTCCAGGAAGCCTTCCAGCCGGCCCGACTTGTCGGGATGTCGAAGCTTGGCCAGGGCCTTCGTCTCCAGCTGGCGGATCCGCTCCCTGGTCACGTTGAAATGGACACCCACCTCTTCCAGGGTCCTCGGCTTCCCGTCGGCCAGGCCGAAACGCATTATCAGCACCTGCCGCTCCCGGTCGCTGAGGCCCTCCAGCGCCCTGGCCAGTTGTGACTGCAATGACGTGAACGTGGCCGCATCCGCCGGCATCTCCGAATCGACATCCTCCACCAGGTCACCCAACGTCCCGTCCTCGTCCTCACCGACCGGTGTCTCCAACGACACGGTGTCCTGAGCGATGCGGCGGAGCTCGGCGACACGCTCGACCGGGAGATCGAGCTCGTGAGCCAGCTCGTCGATCGTGGGCGGTTGACCGCGGAGCTGGGTCATCTCCCGCTGCAGCCTCGTCAGCTTGTTCACCGAGTCGAGAACGTGGATGGGCATGCGAATGGTCCGTCCCTGATCGGCGATCGCGCGGGAGATCGACTGTCGAATCCACCACGTAGCGTAGGTGGAGAACTTGAACCCCCGCCGATAGTCGAAGCGCTCGACGGCTCGCATCAGCCCGACGTTGCCCTCCTGGATCAGGTCGAGTAGGGCCATCCCCCGTCCCACGTAGCGACGTGCCAGTGAGACGACGAGACGGAGATTCGAGTTGACCAGCTGGTCGTGTGCCGCCTTGGCCATCTCCACCTGGTGGATCAGCACCGCCATGTCCTCGTCCGTCAGCGGCTCGTCGCCATTGAGACGCTCTTCGGCCTTCCCGCCCGCCTCGAGCTGCATGGCCAGCTCAACTTCCTGCTGAGCCGTCAGCAGCGGGTAGCGGCCGATGTCGTTGAGATAGAGCCGAACGGGGTCGGACACGGAGATCTGTGAGACCTCGATCGTCTCCTCGACGACCCCCGGGCCTTCCTCCATCAGCTTGATGCCCTTGAGACGTAGCTCGTCGGCAACCTTCTCGAAGGCCTCCCCCGGGGCCTCGATATCCTCGAGCTCCTGTTGGACCTCGGCCATCGTGAGAAAGCCGCGGTGGTTGCCCCGCTTGATCAAACCTGCGGTGACCGTCGTGAGATTCGTGTCTGTCATCAGCTCAAAGACCGCTTCTCCTGCTGTAAAGCTATCAAGCGTCGCAGCCTTTCGGTATGAGTTTGTGATCCTTCCTCCAGTTTGGCCAACTCGGTCTCGAGACCGTGGATCTCCGCTTCGAGGCGTCGCAGCACGACCAGGTGCTTTATATCGGGCCATTCCGGGATCGGTCGCGCGTCGAGGGCGAGCGACCGGATGATCGACTGGAGCTCACTGTCCGCGACCAGGGACGGGTCGACGGGCGAACCTGCTGACAAGGTCGCCAGCTGCGGCGCAATCGACAGAAAGGCCCTGCGCAGGCGATCGTCCTCGAAGTCGTTCTCGGTGACGTCCAAACCGGGCGGGTTGCTGAGAACCACGCGCAGCAGCTCAGAGCCGGCACGATCGAGAGGCTTCCCGGAGCCCTGGGCAACTGGGCCCTTCGCCCGACCGGCGCCCCCTACCGCATTCTCCACCGTTGACAGCTCGACGCCGACCAGTCGGGCGACATAGCGGGTGTATTCACGTCTGGCGATCGGGTCGGCGACCCTTCTCACCTGGGCGGCTGCCGCATGGAGGGCCCTGGCCCTGCCTTCCGGGCCCGAGATGTCGTGACGTCCCACTTCCATCTCTATCCGATGCTCCAACAGCGGGCGTGCCACCCCAACCGCTTTGACCAGCTCGGCGTTGCGACCTTGTTGAAAGAGATCGCCGGGATCCAGACCATCCGGCATGACCGCCACCCGGACATCGAGGTCGAGGCGGAACGGTGACTCCAGATCATCGGTGCGCAGAGCCGCCTTGGCCCCGGCTTCGTCGGAGTCGAAGGCGAGCACAACCCGCTCGGTGAACCTCCGCAACAGGTCGAAATGCCCTTCTCCCAGCGCGGTGCCACAGGTGGCGACGGCAGTCTTGACGCCCGCCTGATGCATCGCGATCACGTCGGTGTATCCCTCGACCACGACCGCCGGGTGATCGTCGTCCATCTCACGCCGGGCTCGGTCGAGGGCGAAGAGGACGCGGGACTTCTGGTAAACGGCCGAGTCGGCCGAGTTCACGTATTTGGCGTCCGGATTGTTGGTCTGCGAACGGTCGATCTCGTCGATCCTCCGCCCTCCGAACCCGATCGGATCTCCCTTGACGTCGTGGATCGGGAACATCAGACGGCCCCTGAAGACGTCGTATACCCCGCGACGCCCCTTTCGGCCCAACCCGGCGGCGATCATTGCCTCGTCGGTGGTGCCACCGGTGCGGAGTGTCTTGGCAAGCGTGTCCCAGTCGGTGCCGGCAAAGCCGAGCTTCCATTCGTCGATCAGGTCGACGTCGTAGCCGCGGCTCCTCAGATAGGCGCGGACCACCCCCCCGTCGGCCGCCTTCTTCAGACGTTGGTGATAGATGTCGACCGCTCTGCGCAAGGCCTCGATCGCTGCCGCCCGCCGGCCCCTTTTGCGGGCTTCCCCGGGCTCGGTCACCAGCGTGATGCCGGCCTTCCCCGCCAGCATCTCCAGGGCCTCGCCGAATTGGACACCGCGCGTCTCGCTTACGAAGTCGAACACATCGCCGCCCTTGCCACATCCGAAACAATGGAAGAGCCCCCGGGCGCGGTCGAGGGACATCGATGCCGTCTTCTCCTGATGGAACGGGCACACGGCCATGTATGAGCGCCCGGATTTCCTCACCTGGGTGACCTCGGAGACGAGCTCCACGATGTCCGTGGCCTCCCGGACCCGGTCGATGTCTGCGCGCTCAGCCATTCTCGCCTTCGATGATAAGGACCACCCAAGCGAGGTGATCAGCCGCTGACGGCCACGAACTCCAGGGTAAGGGTCACCTCGTCGGCCACATCGGCCACGAAGGGTACGTTGGGAATGCCTATTCCGAAATCGGATCGGAGCACTCGAGTGGTCGCGGTCCCCTGGATAGTGCTCTCGTCTGCGAGCACGGCGCTAACCGAGAAGGTGACTGTCTGTGTCATCCCTTTGATGATCAAATCCCCCGTGACCTCGAAGTCAAGACTCTCGCCGACGGTGGCGGTCACCCCGCCGAGCCCGTCGAGTGAGGCGGGTGTGAAAGTGACCAGCTCGTTCTCGTCGCTGCCCGAGTCGAGGATGACCGGGCTTCGCATCACCCGGTTCCGCTGGTCCGAATCGGTGGTGAGGGTGCGAGCGTTGATGACGATCGGCGAGAACCGACTGGCGCCGAGGTCGTTGGAGTCGATCAGAATCTGTCCCGCCACCTCGCTGGTCGTGCCGACCACCGTGTTTGGGCTCCCTCTCAGGGTCTCGTCGATCTGGAACGAGGCCTGGCTCTGAGCCGGGTCGATCACGTATTGGCCCGGGCCGCCGGCGGTGCCCGGATCGGTCGTGGTAGAGGGGTCCGAAGCCACCGAGGTAGTCGTGGCGCTGTCCGAAGGCATCGAGGTGGTGGTGGCTTCGGTGATCACGTCCGGAGTCGTCAAGTCTGTGGACGGCTCACCGGACCCTCCAGCGAAGAAGAGGACATAGGCGAGCGCGGCCCCACCCACGGCTATGACCGCAGCAGCGATCCACCCGATGACGGAGCGCCTCATGATGCGGGATTGTCCGGGATCATCCGTCAACCGGACCTAAACCAGACGCTCTTCGAGATAGGACGCAATCTTGTCCATCGACACCCGGTCTTGGGCCATCGTGTCGCGATCGCGAATGGTGGCCGCTCCATCCTCGAGGGAGTCGAAATCCACCGTCACGCAGTACGGAGTCCCGATCTCGTCCTGACGCCGATAGCGGCGACCGATCGATTGCGTCACGTCCAACTCGACCATCCACCGTTTACGAAGCCCGTCGGCGACCCGCTCCGCCACTTCGATGAGCTCCGGCTTCTTCGACAAGGGCAGGATCGCCGCCTTGTAAGGAGCCAGACGCGGGTGCAACTTGAGGACCGTCCTGGTCTCGTCGTTCACGGTCTCCTCGGCGTACCCGTCGATGAGAAAGGCGAACGTGGCTCGAGTGGCACCGGCCGCAGGCTCGATGACGTGAGGGAAGAAGCGCTCGTTCTTCTCCTGGTCGTAGTAGCGGAGATCCTCCCCTGAGAACTCGGTGTGCTGCCTCAAGTCGTAGTCGGCCCGGTTGGCGATGCCTTCCAACTCGTCCCACCCCCACGGGAAGTGATAGTCGACGTCGGCGGTCCCCGATGAGTAGTGGCTCAGCTCGTCCGCGTCGTGGTGGCGAAGACGGAGGTTCTCCTCTGTCATGCCCAAGTCGAGATACCACCGCATTCGGGCGTCGAGCCAATAAGCGAACCACTCGTCGGCCTCCTCCGGCGCACAGAAGAACTCCATCTCCATCTGCTCGAACTCGCGGGTGCGAAACACGAATTGGCCGGGAGTGATCTCGTTTCGGAAGCTCTTGCCGATCTGGGCGATACCGAACGGGAGCTTGAGGCGATTGGTCCGCCGCACGTTCTCGTAGTTGACGAAGATCCCCTGGGCGGTCTCCGGGCGGAGATAGACCAGGTTCTCGTCCGATTCAACGG
>JBAVPF010000069.1:0-3008 GCA_049692815.1 Acidimicrobiia bacterium | reverse complement strand
TCATAGGACCGCAGAGAGACGTGACAGCCCAAGTCCGGGTCGATGACACCGACGAAGCGGAGCACGCGGCCGTCCGCCCCGGCCTCTGCGACGGTCGCCAGCATCTCCTCGTCATGGGAGGCGAGGCGGTCGAGGAACTCGTCGACGGTGCCCTCCTCGAGCCCGGGCGGGATGAGGCTCTCGATGTCCATGTCCTCGAGACTGACGTCGACACCCATCTCACGGGCCAGGATGACGACCTTGCGGGCAACGTCCATGCCGGAGAGGTCCTCCCGCGGGTCCGGCTCGGTGTATCCCTTTTCTCTCGCTGCCCGCACTATCTCCGAGAAGGGGGTGGAACCGTCGAAGCTGTTGAACAGATAGGAGAGCGTGCCGGAGAACACGCCCTCGATCCGGCGTATCTCGTCACCGGTCTGCACCAGGTCTCGGAGCGTCTGGACGATGGGGAGGGCCGCCCCCACAGTCGTCTCGTAGAAGTAGTGGGCGTCGGCGCGACGGCCCACGCGTTGCAGCTCCCTGTAGTAGTCGATCGATCCGCTGTTGGCCTTCTTGTTGGGGGTGATGACGTGGACCCCGCGGGAAAGCCAGTCCCCGTATCGCGCCGCGATCTCCGCGCTGGCAGTGCAGTCGATGATCGCTGCGTGTGGCATCGAGTCGGTGTCCACGTAGTCGACGAGCATCTCGAGATCGGTGTCATGAGTGTGTGACCCGCCCCCTCTCAGCGATTCCCTCCAGTGGCTCAGATCGATCCGATTCTCGTCGAGGACCATGGACCGACTCCCGGCGATGGCACGCACCCGGAGGTCCACCCCGAACTCGTCGCGGAGCGACTCGAGCCGGCCTGCCATCTGGTCGAGCAGGGTGCCTCCGACATGACCCGGGCCGATGAGGCCTATGGACAGGGTCTGCCGGGACAGGTAGAAGCCGGCATGTGCCGCCCTCAGCGCCCGGGTGGCGTCGCTCTGGTCGATCACGACCGAGATGTTCCGCTCCGACGAGCCCTGGGCTATCGCCTTCACGTTCACACCGGCCCTGACCAGCGAGCCGAAGAGACCGGCCGCAATGCCGGGGGTGCCCGACATCCCGTCGCCGACCGCGGCGAGGATCGTGCATCCCGGCGTCACTCCGATCTCCTGAAGGAGGCCTCTTTGGCGCTCGGCGGCGAAAGCCCTCTCCACGGCCGCCCGGGCGCGCGATGCCTGTCCTTCCGGCACGGCGAAGCAGATGGAATGCTCCGAGCTGGCCTGCGAGATCATCACCACCGAGACGCCCTCCTCACGCAGGGAGCCGAAGAGACGCTCGGAGATGCCAGGCACGCCGATCAGCGCAGTGCCTTCCACATTGATGAGGGCGATCTCACCGATGGAGGCGAACCCTTTCACCGGGCGATCGGTCGACGTCTCAGGCGATATGCGAGAGCCGGGTGACTCGGGATTGAAGGTGTTCCGGATGGTCACCGCGATCCCGTCACGCATCGCGGGGGCGAGGCTCGCCGGGTGAATCACCTTCGCCCCGAAGTAGGCGAGCTCCATGGCCTCGTCGTAGGAGAGGGTCTCGAGCCTCTCCGCCTGGGGCACGAGCCGGGGATCGGCGCTCATGACCCCGTCGACATCCGTCCAGATGACCAGCTCGGCGGCCTCCAGGAGGGAGGCGAAGATCGACGCCGAGTAGTCGCTCCCGTTGCGCCCGAGGGTGGTCGGCGCTCCCGTCGGGTCGGAGGCGATGAAGCCGGTGATGACGGTCACGTCGTGGGCATTGGAGGCCAACCACTCCTCGAGGTTGGCTCTGCTGCGGTCCCAGTCGACGGCGGCGGGCTCGGAGGGTGTGACCACCAGGACCTCGCGGGCATCCAACCAGCCCGCGTCGACACCCGACTGACTCAGGAGGGCAGCCAGGAGCCGGGCGGACCACACCTCACCCAGCCCGGCGACTGCGCCGACCGCGTTTTCAACGGCCGCTCCCATCACCCGCGTCAACGTGAGCACAGATACCAATGTTACGGTAGCGGTTGATTGCTGTAGTACGAGCCATAAAGCCCTCGCAAAATGAATGATGCTGAAATTAGAAGCGGTAGTGCGAGAAAGCCTTGTTGGCTTCAGCCATACGGTGAACGTCTTCACGCTTCTTAACTGCAGCACCCTTGCCTTCGGCAGCGTCCAGCAGTTCGCCAGCCAAACGCAGAGCCATAGACTTTTCACCGCGCTTGCGGGCGAAGTCTACCAACCAGCGCATTGCCAGAGCGTTACGACGGGACGGACGAACTTCGACCGGAACCTGGTAAGTAGCACCGCCTACGCGGCGCGACTTCACTTCGACCAGCGGAGCGATGGCGTCGAGAGCTTTCTCGAAGATTTCCAGGGGATCGCTGTTCTTGCGCTCTTTCACTTTTTCCAGCGCGCCATAAACAATACGCTCGGCAACGGCTTTTTTGCCGCTTTCCATTACGTGATTCATGAACTTGGCGAGGATCTGGCTTCCGTATTTCGGATCGTCCAGAATCTCACGTTTGGCTGCTACGCGACGTCTTGGCATTGATAAGCCCTCAAACGGTCTTCAGGTTAGCTCGGGACAACTGATCCAATGGATGGGTGCCCGACCTTACTCTTATCGACTCAATAAAATTAAAAACTGCAAAACGGCCGATTACTTCGGACGCTTGGTACCGTACTTCGAACGACCTTGGTTACGACCTTTAACGCCGGAAGTATCCAGGGAACCACGAACGGTGTGATAACGAACACCTGGCAAGTCTTTTACACGGCCGCCGCGAATCAGTACGACGCTGTGCTCTTGCAGGTTGTGGCCTTCACCACCGATGTACGAGGAAACCTCGAAACCGTTGGTCAGACGCACACGACATACTTTACGCAATGCCGAGTTAGGTTTTTTCGGCGTAGTGGTATACACACGAGTGCACACGCCACGACGTTGCGGGCAGTTCTGCAGCGCAGGCACGTCGGATTTCTCGACGATACGCTTACGCGGCTGACGTACCAGCTGGTTGATAG
>JBAVPF010000068.1:0-8134 GCA_049692815.1 Acidimicrobiia bacterium | reverse complement strand
TTTGGGCCAGGCCCACGACGGCTCGAGCGAGAGGCGCTCACCGTCGAAGACCGCTTCGTCCTCGGTCCACAGCGCCTTCATCATCAGGATCTTCTCGCGCATCAGGGTGCGCCGTTCCGAATACGACGTCCCGTGATGCGCCATCTCCTCCTTGTTCCACCCGTACCCGACACCGAAGATCACCCGACCCCCGGAGAGATGGTCGAGCGTCGCGACCTCCTTGGCGGTCCAGATCGGGTCACGCTGGGCCAGCAGTGTGATTCCGGTGCCGAGCTTCAGATCCGTCGTCGCCGTGGCCGCATATGCGAGCGCCACGAACTGGTCGTAGGTGTGCCAGTACTGCTCGGGCAGCGGGGGAGCGCCTTCTCTTCCTCCCCACGGAGTCTCCCGCGCACTGGGGATGTGGGAGTGCTCGGGAAACCACAGAGACTCGAACCCTCTCGCCTCCACCTCGCGTGCCAGGGCGTCGGGGCGAATTGATGTATCGGTCGGGAAGATGAACACTCCGTACTTCATCGGGCAACCGTATCCATGACGCTCAAACGCCGCATCATCGCCGAGATCGCCGGGAGTGGGCCTCTGCCATTCGAGAGGTTCATGGAACTGGCGCTGTACGACCCGGAGGGCTTCTTCGGTGGCCGGCGGCTTCGATCGGAGAGAGCGGGTGACTTCCTCACATCTCCCGAGGTGAGCTCGATGTTCGGAGAGACGCTGGCTCACTACGTCGCAGCCGTGCGTGACCGCCTCGGCGAGCCGTTCATGGTTGTCGAAGTCGGGGCAGGGTCCGGTTCCCTGCTCCGTCCGTTGCTCGAGACCCTCGAAACCGGGGACGTCGAGGTCGAAGCGCTCGCGGTCGAGGTCTCGCCGGCGGCGCGGGATTCCCTTTCCGAGATCGTCGAGGTCTCCGCGGAGCTGCCGGAGAGTATCAGGGGCGTCGTCCTCGCCAACGAGCTGCTCGACAATCTTCCCATGGCATTGGCCCAGCTCGTCGATGGCGTCTGGCGCGAGCGCTGGGTCGGCGCCGACGGCGATGAGTTGTCTTTCGTCGACGCCGAGCCCCGTCCGGAAGTCGTGGCCTGGCTGGAGAGCTATGCCGGCGCTGTCGACGAAGGTGGCTGGGTCGAGGTGCAGCTGGAGGCGAGACGCTGGCTCACCGACGTGCTGGCCCGCCTCGAAGAGGGCGCCGTCGTCATCATCGACTACGGAGACATCGCCGACAACCTGGCACCGAGACGACGCGATGGCACTCTGCGGACTTACCGGGCACATCATCTCGGTCCCCACCCCCTCGACGAGCCCGGGGCCACGGACATCACCGCCGATGTGAACTTCACGGCTCTGCTCGACGTCGGCGCGTCTGTGAGCCTCCACCGTCAGGATGACTTCCTCACCGGCCTCGGGCTTCGCGATCGGTTGAGCAGCCTGCGATCGGCCGAGCTGGAGGCAGCGCGCGCCGGGCGGGACCTGGAACGTCTTCGTCTCCGCACCGAAAGGACGGAGATCGAGACTCTCCTCCATCCCCGTGGCCTCGGTGACTTTCGAGTCCTCGTCGCCCCTTCGGCGGGAACCGCTGGCGTGCTCGATTCCGTCTTAACCTCATGAGCGTGAGAATGCGTCTTCTCATGGCGTCGTTGACGCTTGTCGTCGTCTCCTGTGGGATGCCGGCGGACGAAGCGGGCCCGGACGCAACCACCACTACGGGGCCGGCGATGACCACGTCGACGGCGGCCGCCACGGCCTCGACCACCACCAGGGAGACAACTGTGCTCGACCAGGCGAAGCTCACCGAGGCGGCGATCAGTGATCTCTCCCGGCGATTGCTCACCACCGAAGACAACATCGAGGTGATCGAGGCGAAGCTCGTTCAATGGCCGGACGGGTCGCTCGGCTGCCCTGAAGAAGGAGTCGCATACACGCAGGCGATCGTCGACGGCGCCCAGGTCCTCCTACGCTCCGACGGCCGGGTGTACGACTACCACGCCGGGTCCGACGGGGTGGTCTTCCTCTGCCCGTCCGACGAGAAGGATGGCGGATACGACTTCGTCCCGCCGCCGGGCTTCAACGATTGACCACGCGCGAGGAGGGCGCCTGAAGACGCCCTCCTCGATTGCGGTCGTTGCTTCTCAGCGGTTGTCGACGTTGATGATGGTCAGACCCATGGGACCCGCGTCGCCACTGTGTGAGACGGCACCCAGGTGCCACCCACCGGCCGCGGCTCCCGTCCAGTCCACGACGATGGGCTCGACACCTCCCAGCGTCGCGCTCGTCGGTGCGGTGACCGTCATGTTTCCGCCCGGTGTGGCGGATATCTGCCATGCGTACATCGTGAAGTCGGCGGATCCGTCGACTGTCTGCCAGCCGTGGACATACACGGTCCACGTGCCGTCTGCCGGGTTGACGAAGTTGACCTCCTCATCTGTGCCGCCCAGCGTGGACGAGCCCGCCGGTGCGCCCGTCGGGTCGTAGACGTAGACGTCTATGTCCACGTCGGGGTCATCCGGGATCGGTGGAACGGCCACCCTGAAGTAGGCGGCTCCGGCCAGATCGAACGTGTAGGCGTTCGAGAAGCCGTCGTCTGGGTCGAAGTTCTGATCAGGATCCTGTGCCACTGCATCGGTGGTGACCATGGCGGGCTCGAGGCCATGAGCCTCGGCTGCATACGCGCCTGTGTACCCGAAGGTCACGTCGAAGCTGGCTGAACCGTCGACGCCGGTCGTCTCCACTTCGTCAGGCGCATCGAACAGAGCCGCGTTCACCGCGATCGGGCTGTAGACGTCGTAGTCCCCGCTTCGCCATTCCAGCGAACCCGTCCTCCACTCGCCGATGGGAGCGGACTCGTTGGTGAAGGTCACCGTGTAGCTGACACTCTCACCAGGGCGGATACGGAAGCTGGAAGGCTCGACCTTGACGTCGTAACCCGCAGGCTCGTGGACACTGACGCGATAACGCAGGGTCCGGCTGGCGACCGAGGTCACGGTTCGGGTGACCGTCTGTGAGCCGGCTAGCTCGCCGACACCGATCGATGACAGGTTGAGATCGCTGGCGTCGGTGGGCGACCCGGCCGCCTCGAGCGAGCTACATGTCGCCGACGGGTTGGCGAACACGGTCGGATCGGCGTCACACAGGAAGCCGAGATACTCGTTGAACCCGGCGTCGTAGACGAGGCCCGGGTTGAACGCCGAGCCGGCGCCCTTTCCGCCGGGATCGACCTGTCCGCTGCCCATGGCGAACGTCCCTGCTTGCGAGGATCGGTCGTTGTCACGAACGTCCTGGTCCGCCGTCGTCATGAGAGCCGACTTGGCCATCGCCGGGGTCCAGTCGGGATGGGCCTGCTTGAGCAAGGCGAACAACCCGGCCACATGCGGGCTCGACATGGACGTCCCGGCGATCGACTGGAACCACTCACCCTGTGCACCGTGGGTGTTGTTGTTGGGCGAGTTGCCCGCGAGGATCTGCATCCCCGGTGCGGTCACGTCGGGCTTGATGATGTCTGGCGCCACCGGGTTTGGCCCGCGGGAGGAGAAGATGGTCATGGACGGGGCCGACTTCCACTTGGTCACGTCCCCGGTGACGATCTTGGCCTCCGCCACCTTGCCGGAGGCGATCAGATCCTTGATCTCGAGTCCGGGAGTGCCGTCGACATGGACAGTAGGCACACGCTGGGGATCGGTGAACAGGTTGTCCACGTCGTTGACGTTGTAGAGAACCATGCCGACACCGCCGGCCTCCTGCACCGCACGGCCCTTCTCTTCACGTCCGGGATCTGCGGCAAGGACGCCCCTCTTGCAGAGGACGATGGCGCCGGTGACGACCGCGGGGTCGAGGGCCCCGATGTTGCACTGCTCGTCCCCGGCGTCGGCACCGTCGACGAGTGGCGCCCAGTCGCTGCCCGGTGTCAGCGACGCACCTTCGAACGTGTAGGTCTTGTACCGGATGCCTCGCCACCAATCACGAAACCAGCCAAACCAGCCGAACCCGTAGGAGTGGCGGCTGTCGGACGTGAACTCGAACGACTTGTGAACATCACGTTCGACCCGGATCTTCACTTCGCCCTGGAAGAAGCGGCTCTGGGTGTTGGCCCCCACGGTGGTGATCCATGGCACCGTCCCCGGACCTCCGACCGTTGCTGGGCCGGGGCCGGAGTTGCCGGCCGATGTGGCCACCCACACGCCGGCGTCGGCAGCGAACAAGAAGGCGATGTCATCGCCACCTGTGAGCGAGGCGCCACCACCGATGGAGTAGTTGATCACATCGACTCCGTCGGCAACGGCCTGGTCTATGCCAGCAGCCAGGTCCGAGGTGAACCCGCCCAGCTTGCCCAGGGCCTTGTAGGCGATGATGTGAGCGTCGTAGGCGATCCCCGAGATCTTCCCGACCGGCTCGCCGAAGGCATATGCCTCGACGTCCTTGTCGCCTGCTGCGGTGGACGCCGTGTGGGTGCCGTGACCGTTGTCGTCGCGCGCCGAGTCGAACTCGTCGGGGTCGGCCCCGATCAGGGTCCGGTAGGTGTCGAGCACCTGACGGGCGCCCAGCAACTTGTTGCTGCAATCGAACGCGACATCTTCGAGAGGCCGGTGAGTGGGGTTGCCGAACTCACAGGGAAGGTCGGCGGGGACACCTGCCGGAGGCGCCGGCATCCCGTTGTCGGCGAAGCTGGGGTGCTCGGGCCAGACGCCGGTGTCGATGATTCCGACGACGACGCCCTTGCCGGTGTAGCCGGCTGCCCATGCGCTGGTTTCGGCCCGTCGGCCATCGATGCCGATGAATTCAGGGCTGGAGTCTGTCGTTGCCTGCTGGAGCTCGTCGGGGACCACCCGGGCCACCTTGGGGTTGCTGGCCAATCGCTCGGCCTCGTCGTGGGTCAGAAGCGCCGAGAAGCCGTTGAGAGCGTTCACGTAGTCATGGACCTTGTCACCGGTGTCCAGACCCTCTTCCTGCATGACGTCGTCGTGACTCTCCTTGAGCTGCTCTGCCTCGGCTTCCGCCGTCGAGCTGCCCAGGTCCTCTTGATCCATGGTTGCGGTCAAGGGGTCCTCATCCATCACCACGATGTAGCTGTCGAACTGTCCTTCCTCGACAGGCGTGTTCTGGTTGAACTCTCCGGTGTCCGCTTCCTCAGCCTGTGCCAGGGGCATGGCGAGGGCCAAAGCGGTGGCGAAAGCTACGAACAGGACCAGTGTTCTCTTCACTCTTCCTCCTAGGTCTGGACCCAGCAACGACCCACGAGCGGGGACCCTACCCGGATCGATCGGCCCGCAAACGGGTGAGTCGGTAACCCGGGGGGCTTCATACAATCGGTGCTATGAACAACCTGAAGACGGTTGGCCTCCTCGCCTTCATGACGGCGCTTCTGGTGCTCGTCCTCCAGCTGTTCGGCGCGTCCTACGGGTTCATGCTCGTGTTCATCGTGGGCTTCAACCTCCTCGCCTACTTCTTCTCCGACAGGATGGCTTTGGCGGCGAGCCGGGCGCGCCCCGTCACCGAGGCGGAGTTGCCCCAGGTGTATGGCATCGTTCGTCGTCTCGCCCTACAGATGGACATCCCCGAGCCGTCGATTCACCTCATCGACTCCCCACAGCCGAACGCGTTCGCCACCGGGCGCAGCCCTCGTCATGCTGCGGTAGCAGTGACCACCGGAATCCTCCAGATGGTCAACAACGAAGAGCTAGAGGCGGTGCTGAGTCACGAGCTGTCCCACGTCCGCAATCGCGACATCCTCATCGGCTCGATCGCCGCGATGATCGGTGCTGCGCTCTCGATGATCGCCCGGTTCGGCTTCTGGTTCGGTGGCGGCGACAGCCGTAACAACCCTCTCGGGGCCATCGGGGCCATCTTGTCGCTGATCATCGCCCCCATCGCCGCCATGTTGATCCAGTTCGCGATCTCCCGGACCCGTGAGTTCCAGGCCGACAAGTCGGGTGCGGAGACAACCGGACAGCCATTGCAGCTGGCCAGTGCCCTGGCCAAGATCTCCGAAGGCACTTCCCGCATCCCCATGCGGGTGAACCCGGCTACCAGTCAATTGTTCATCGACAATCCGCTGAAGGCGCTGAGGGGCCGCGGGGTCTCCAAGCTGTTCAGCACCCACCCGCCTGTCGAGGAGCGCATCCAGCGTCTCCAAGACATGGCCATGGGAATCAGCTAGGAGCGGGGGGAGTCTGCAGAGCAGACTCCAACGTCTCGCCGCAGGCGAGACGCAGCGTCTCCAAGACATGGCCATGGGAATCAGCCAGGAGCTCGCTTCGCTCGCGGTACCTGGTACTCAGTACTTGGTACTTGGTACTTGGTACCGGAGGGAGCGAAGCGACCGATACTTCATACTCCATACCTCATACCTAGTATTTCTCCGCTCCCGGCCATGCGCGATCGCGTCCGGCCGGGTACGCGCCGGGATGTCCGAGTGGTCAAAGGAAGCAGACTGTAAATCTGCCGGCAAGCGCCTACGGAGGTTCGAATCCTTCTCCCGGCACCACACCACGAGGCCTGTCTGGGCGGGTACACCGTGACTGTCCGGGATGCGACGGTCCAGGGTGCCAACTGCGCCCTTCGGCTCGTAGGGTGCGTCTGATGGAGTGGCTTCGGACGACCCTCGACAGGTTGCGAACGAGCCTGCTGCTGGTGCCGCTGATAGTCGTCATCACATCCATTGTCCTCGCCCGGGTCACCATCTACATCGACCAGAGTCCCGGCGGACTCGCCGATGTCCCCGGTGTCCTCTCGGTCTCGCTGGCCGGCGGGCGTGCCATTGCCGCCGCCGTCGCGGGGGCGACGATCACGGTCGCCGCCATCGTCCTTTCGATAACGGCGTTGTCTTCCCAGATCGCCGCCACCCAGTACTCGCCCCGTTCTGCTGCCGGGTTCGTGGAGGACAGGGTGCAGAAGCTGGTCATGGGTCTGGTGGCGGGCACCTTCGCCTTCTCACTCCTGGTCCTGGCCGAGTTGGGCGGGGCGGCAGATCCCAACGTGGGGACCTTCTCCAGCCTTTCCGTGACGATGACCTTGATCCTGGGGGTCGTGTCGGTCATCGCCATAGTTGGCTATCTCGATCACTCGTTGCGCCGAATGCGGATCGATGCCGTGGTGCGCCGAATCGCCGAAGCCACCGTTGAAGGAATTCGGCGTCAGCATCGGAGAGAGGGCGGGCCGCCCGCCGAAGAGGCAGGTATCCCCTCTGGCGAGCCACATCGGGTCATCGTCGAGCGGACTGGTTGGGTCCGTCAGATCGACGCCGAGCGCCTCGCCTCACGTCTTCCCCCCGATGCGTCCGTTCGCATCGAGGTGCGGGTAGGGGAGGCGATCTCTCAGGGTGACCTCCTCGCCACCGTCTGGGACGGCGCGGACGATCAGCCGGTGGCGTCGCCGAGACTCGTCCACGACGCGGTCAAGGTGGGGAGGGACCGCTCGGTGATGACCGACTCCGGCTACGGCATTCGCCAACTGGTCGACATCGGCCTCCGCGCCCTCTCCCCGGGGGTGAACGATCCCACCACCGCAGTCGACGTGATCCAGCACCTCAAGCTCCCACTCCGCGAGATCCTGCTTTTGGGTGCACCCACTCGGGTCTTCAAGGGGCCGCACCAACAACGGGTGTTCCTGGCCGAGGCACCGTCCCGGTCGGCCCAAGTCCATGATGCGCTGGGCGAGCTCCGTTTGGCCGCCGAGCGTCAGCCGGCGGTGCTCCGGACGATGCTGGAGATAATCTTCGACCTGGTGGGTGAGCTGGAGGCCGCCGATCTGGGCGGGCGCACATCGCCGCTGATCGAGGAGGCCAAGCTGGCGGTCCGGATCGCCCGGGAGTCCGGCTTGCCAGACCCCGATCTGGAGCGAATCCTGGCGGCGGGCCGGCGTCTCGAGATCGGGGGCCAGCCAGACCGAGAGGGGAGGGCCTAACTCCGCCATCGGTGGTCCAAATCACCCGTTGGTGGTTCGCCGAAGCCATGGTCAGCCATTACGATTTGACCACCCGTCGGTATCTCCTTTCGAGACGCGCACTGACCGGGGATTCCATCCTCGACCGCAGCGTCGACGTGGGTCCCGAGGACGTGGGTTTTCGAAGGAGAGCCGAGGGTCGACCGGCCTGAAGCTGGTGGAGACCCTGGGTTTCACAACTCATGACGCCGGGCCTGATGCTTCG
>JBAVPF010000067.1:0-4766 GCA_049692815.1 Acidimicrobiia bacterium | reverse complement strand
TGTGCACCCAGCCGGTGATGGCGAACGTGGCCCCGTCTGCCGAGTAGGAAAGAGGGCTAGTCCCGATGACATCACTGTCGAACTTCTCACAGTGCTGGGATCCGGCGCCGGGACCGCAAGCGGGCGACTCGAAGGCCAGGGCTCCATCGACATCGAGCAACACGTCCCCGGTTTGGGCTTGCACTGACCCAGAGGCCTGGGATCCCCAATGAGCGGCGACAACCCCGATCGACAGGAATGCGAAGGCCGCAATGGCGAAGACGACTACCCGGTGGAGATCCCGACGCACCCCGCTCTGGTCGGGTGGGTCTGCGGTCGCAGCCTGTTGGGCCCCCATGCCCCACTGGCTCCCTTCATTTTGAAGCTCTCGAATTCGAACCTACACGATCGCCACACCGTGCGTACGAAGAACTTCAAAGGCGGCTCGCCAATCAACAAGTCCAAGGCCCCGTGTCGCGGGCCGACGGCAAGAAGGAGGGCCGAAAGTTCTCCAATTTCTGAATGGAGATCCGGTCCAATATGCGCTGATGTGCTACCGCCGTTACACGAATTTGAGCCGTCTCCTCCGGTCGGCTGCCCTCGGCCCGCGGGTGCGGCGCACTCAGGTGTTCTCGATGATGGACACCCTCAGCATCGAGAACGTAGGACCCAATGGTCCCTGGGCTTCACCAACGGAATTGTCTCGCAGCAGATCGCGCTCAACCCAGGTGGCTGGGACTGACCCCACTCATCGAAATGCCAACCTGTGAACAACATCGCTGAGCAGTGTGCGGGAGAACCGAGCGCATATTCTGATGGGAGGGAGTTGGAAGCAGAGCGAACCCAAGGTGACGGACTGAGCCCTAACGGGAAACGCGGGACCAGCTAGCCGGGCCAAAGGACACCATGCACCACCGTGCCAGCTCCTATCCCGATCCTGAACGTGCTGCTAGGCCGTGCCAGCCAAAAAGCATCCAAACCAGCGTGAAGGATGACCCGCTGGATAACAGTATTGCCAACCCTGTGAAGGGCCCGATTCACGGCATTTCCTGTCGCACACCTTTGCCTCGAAAGATTCCGCCCTTCGTAGTCAACTGAGTACGTGCAATGATGATCCACGCCGGTCGCGGCCAACCTTGGCTTGCGACAAACCAACGCTGAAGGTTGGCGTCGATCCTTGGCGACAGGTGGGCGACGACCAGCGTGTCAGTTATCTGTGTGTCGAAACAGCCAGCACGCCACTTCCTGTCAGCGGGCCACTGCCCTCCTATAGTTGTCACACTGTCCAGGTGGGGCGCTCCGAGCCGGGGCGGCACTGGCAAGGTCCTTTCGACCACATCGGCAGTCCTGGTCGGGTCCTGAATGGGCTGCCGCACGCCCCTTCCCGTCGTGTAGCTTCCGTCGCGGGTCGGGCGAGGTCAATGTCGACCCCCGTCGTTAACGAGGTTCCCCATACTCGTCCCCCCGCGACGGGGGTCACCGCCCGGCCCTCAGACTCTGCCTTGAGTATTGTCAGGCTCGCCTACAGGACAAGGCATCCACAGCTCCGAGTCCTCTTCCATCGCCTCGCGTGTGTGACCGTCGCATGGTGGCCCATGAGGCGTCCAAAAATCGGCGGGAGGTTCACAGCGTCCACAACTGCACAGCAATCGATAGGGGGTATCGCATACTCATGTAGTGGGCCTATTTGTCGACTTCGACATGGGCCATCTGACCTGACGCTGCGCAGCTAGGTAAGAGAGTGAGGAGGGATACCCTCGTGTCTGAGGATCGATGATGACGCTCAGCGAGAAGTACGGGATGGTGAAGTCGGCCCGGGTCATCCAAGACTTCTACGCCGGCGTCGTCGAAGACCCGCTACTCGCGGACCTCTTCCACAGGGCGGACATCACAGAGTTGGCAGAGCACCAGGCCGACGTGCTGATCATGGTCATGGGAGGCGCCAAGAGCCACACCCACCGAAAGATCCAACACGCTCACGAGGGGTTAGGGATCACTGTCGAACAGTTCGACACAATGCTCAAACACCTGGAAGACCAGCTTCTCACACACGGCTTCGAGCCGGCCGACGTAAAACAGATACTCGACGCATACCGGACCTATCAGCCGGTCGTGACTCGACCACACTGACAACCAGAAAAGAGAAGCCCCAGCCGACGAGTCACGTTTGAGGTCGGTCGTCGCCTGCCGGAGTCGCCAACTTGGCCGGGCATGCCGACCCTCGCACCGGGGGGGGGACACGCACCGCGATCAGATCGTTGTGAAGACGGCGGCAGAAGGATGGGGCTAAGGCACCCTGTGAGGCGCCCCGACCTTTGTCAACCGTCAGTTTTCCCAGTCGGGCCGGCCGGATTTGAACCGACGACCTCTTGACCCCCAGTCAAGCGCTCTACCAAGCTGAGCCACGGCCCGTCGCTACTGGAGGGTAATCCGCGCGCACTCGAATGCCCATCGCCGGCTGGGTCCCAGGAGGCGGGACCTCAGTCGTCGTGCTCTTCGCCACCGAAAGTCGCTCGCATGCCGGCGGCCAGAGTGTCCAGCTCTTCTTGGGTGAGCCGGGCGGAGGGGTGGAGTGGTGTGTAGAACCAAGGCGGCATGGAGCCGTCGTGGATGGTCTCCGCGCTTTCGTGCCCGCCTTCTTGATCGCCCGATCCCCATTCGGACCAGTTGACCTGGTCCCGGCCTCGGATGACGTCACGCCAGATGAGCCAGGAGAGCGGTGCCACGTTCGAATACCAGGGCCACACGGTCTCGTTGGAGTGACAGTCGAAGCAGGCCTTGACGGCCAACTCCCTGGTCTGCGGGGAGTCCCACTGCGGTTCGGCGAGTACCGGGGGGTTGGTGTGATCCCGTCCGTAGGGGACCAACTGGAGGGCAAGGAGAAAGACCCCTGCGGCGATCAGCAACGACCGGATGAGCGACCACACCCGCCCTCTCCACGGCCCTTTTCTATACCAGACAATGACAACCACGGCGGCGACTACCACGGCGGCCAGAAAGAGCCCGAGCAAGGCGAGACGCGTCAGTGACATTCCAACAACTCCGTCGATACGGCGACGCTACCGGCTCGGCGATTCACGGGATCGATTTCAGTCGTCAGCTTCTCAACGCGAAAGACCCTCCGGCGGCGAGACCGGAGGGTCTTCCCAATCAAGTGAAAGAGTTCACTCGCTCTGTGTGTCTGGTCACGCTACGTGGCGAGAGTGGAAACTTGAGAGCCAAACACGACAACCCCGATTGCACTAGTCACATGCATTCGGGGAGCTGAGTCCACCGCACCTCAACATCCGCCCCCCTCCTGCCGATACCTCTTCATGGAACAGCAAGGTTCACTGCTGGACCAGCGGACCGTCTGTCAGGTCGACGGGTGTCACAGCACATCGACCTACCGGGTGGCCCGAGGGAAAAGGGAGCTCAGCGTGTGCCGCCGGTGTGTTCAGGAGATGGTCGCACTCTTCGACTGGATGCTGATCGACACACCAGCGCATACGAGCGGACCAGCACAGAGAGAAGCGGTCGCCGTCTAGAAGCGACCGGGCGCAACACGGGCCGACAGTTCAACGCGGCCTAGCCTCTGCGGATGGCCGTGTCCGACCGTCTCGCCCCGTTTGGGGTGACCATCTTCACCGAGATGACCCTGCTCGCCATCGAGCACGAGGCCATCAACCTGGGACAGGGGTTCCCCAACTGGGCGGGCGCCGACTTCGTCAAACAGGCCGCCGGCCAAGCCCTCATTACCGACACCTACGACCAGTATCCGCCCAGCTCCGGCATACCTCCGCTTCGACAGGCCATCGCCGACCACTACGGCCCCCTCCTCGGACGTGAGCTCGACCCCAACACCGAGATCACCGTCACCTGCGGCTGCACCGAAGCCCTGGCCGCCAGCGCCCTCGGCCTCATCAACCCCGGTGACGAGGTGGTCGTCATCGAGCCCTACTACGACGCCTACCCGGTCGACCTGGCATTCGCCGGGGCCGTGCCCAGATACGTCGCCCTGCGCGCCCCCGAATTCGCCCTCGACCCCGCAGAGCTGCGAGCGGCGTTCGGGCCCGAGACCAAGGCCATCCTCCTCAACAACCCGCACAACCCGACAGGCCGGGTGTTCACTACCGAAGAGCTCCAGGCCATCGCCGATCTGTGCATCAAATACGACGTCATCGCCATCAGCGACGAGGTCTACGAGGAGATGACATACGAGACGCAACACCAGCGGCTCGCCACCTTCGACGGCATGTGGGAGCGCACCGTCACCCTCTCCTCGCTGGGCAAGACTTTCTCACTCACCGGGTGGAAGCTGGGCTGGGCGATCGCACCCGCCGGTCTCACCGCAGGGATCCGCTCCGCCCACCAGTTCCTCACCTTCACCACCCCCACCCCGGTACAGCTCGGGGGAGTGGCCGCACTGGCGGCACCCGACGGTTTCTACGACGAGCTGCGCTCGGGCTATCGGAGCAAACGCGATCTGCTGGCCAAAGGGTTGGAGGATGCCGGGTTCGACGTGCATCTACCCCAGGGCACCTACTTCCTGCTGGCCGGCCATCCCCAGGCCACCGACGACCGGGCGTTCTGCCGGCGTCTCGTCGTCGAAGCCGGGGTGGCCACCATCCCGCCCAGCGTCTTCTACAACCGGCGTGAGCTGGGAGCCGGCATGGTCCGCTTCGCCTTCTGCAAAGACGAGGACACCCTCAACCAGGCCATCAGCCGGATACAGGGTTACGCCGGCTAGCGAGCCGAGCACCCGGCCGAAACGTCACATGTCCGTCGGAGTGGATAGACCCAGGATG
>JBAVPF010000066.1:0-2511 GCA_049692815.1 Acidimicrobiia bacterium | reverse complement strand
GGCGACGGCGTAGGCGGCGAGCCTGACATTTCGGGCCCTCATCTGCAGCCCACCCCCGAATTGATGTCCTCCAGGGAGGTCTCGACCTGGGCGCGCGCTTCCGCATTCAGATTCGGATCGGCCAGCACGTCCTGGAACAGGGTCGCCGCCTCTGTCGTGTCACCGAGCCCGCACCAGAGCACTTCGGCTTTCAGGTACTTGGCGGTGGAGGACCCAGGGTTGACCTCCAGCGCCTGGTCGAAGAGGTTGATGGCAGCTTCCGCCTCCGCGTTGCCGTCCCAGACCATCCACCCGAGACGAACCAGTGCGGCCACGACCTCGTCGGCCGATGCTGTGCCGGACTCGGCGACGGCGAGGTAATGGGGGAAGGCGGACTTGTAATCGCCCGACTGGAAGTAGCGTTCGGCCAGGG
Source organism: Acidimicrobiia bacterium (assembly GCA_049692815.1). Taxonomy (GTDB): domain Bacteria; phylum Actinomycetota; class Acidimicrobiia; order Spongiisociales; family ZC4RG35; genus JANQRA01. The sequence goes on along the minus strand of JBAVPF010000066.1, from coordinate 2,099 downwards.
CGAGCCGCATGCCGTCGATCTGGGGGTTGTCCAGGTTGGAGGCGATGACCGCTTCCATGGTCTCGTTGGACACCTCGCTCAGATCCTGGGCGCTCAAGTCCGCCACTCCGGCCGCAGGGCCCGGCTGGTCGCGAAGGGCCATCGTGGCGACCACGACGATGGCGACGAAAGCAACTCCGAGCACGACCGTCGGAGCGAGTCTCCTCGGAGGGGAGGCCTCTTCCCCATCGGCTTCCTCGCGGGGGTGACGGCGCCACCACAGGATCACGACGACGCCGACGGCGAGGGCACCCAGAGGGGCGAGCCAGAGGAGAAGCGTCGCCCCGCCCGTCGGCGGGTCGAGAAGGAGGGCCCCGCTGTACGACTCGAGGAGCTCGTCGATGATGGCCTGGTCGGTGAAGCCCGCATCGACGCGCTCGGTGATCAGGTCCATCATGTCCCGCGCCATGGTGGAGGGCGAGTCGGCGATCGACTCTCCCTGGCACACCGGGCACTTGATCCGCTGGCCGATCGACTCGACACGGTCGACATCGCTGGGGGACGTGGCCACGAGAACGACCAGCACCGTGGCCAGAGCCACGAGGATGCCGGCGAATGTCAGGCTGCGGGTGCGCTCAGACATCGACCGTCTGACGGTCCCGGGAAGTGGCGCGTTCCCGCCGACGGGCCAGGAACGCACCCACGCCTCCGGCAACCGTCGTCAAGCCACCGAGCCAGATGAGCCAGATCATCGGGGAGGTGTCGAAGGTGAATGTGGTGGTGTCTCTGGCCGGGACACTGAGCAGGGTCACGTAGATGTCTCCTCGAGGAAGGTGGAGGACGTCGGGGGTGCCCACGCCGCTCTGATCCCCTCCGAACGCGTTGATCGCGGGCTCGACCACGCCGACCAGCCTCTCGCCCTTGGTCACAGTCATGCGGGCGCCGATCGTCGTCTTGGCCTTCGTGTCCTGCTCGAAGGGAGACTCGTAGGTGATCGTGTAGCCGTCGAAGGTCGCCGAGTCGCCGGGAGCGAGGTCCACCTGAAGATGGGAGCCGAGATTGCCCACGAGGGCCATCCCGATCGCTATCAAGACCACGCCGACATGGCTCAACTGGCCCGACCAGAAGGCAGGATCCCCTCCGATCACCGTCCGCAGGGAGGTCGCCGGCCCGGTGCCGACCTTGGCCGACCGGTTTCGCGCCTGCTCCACCGCGAGCCCCACGATCGAGCCCATCACGAAGACGGCCAGCGTCACGCTGAGCACCACCCAGCCGTTGCGGGTGACCGTAAGGGCGATGAGGACACCCGCAGCCAGGCCCAGCACCGCCGGGCCTCTCGTCCGTCTCCACACCAGCCCGTGTGGGGCGGCTCGCCACGGTGTCACCGGCCCGAAACCCATGACCAGCAGGAGCACGTAGGAGAGGGGCACTGCGAGACGGTTGAAGAACGGCTGACCCACGCCGACCTGCGTGCCGGTGAAGGCCTCCAGCACGAGGGGGTAGGTGGTGCCGATGAGGACGACGAAGGCGAAGATGCTCAGCAGGAGGTTGTTGGCCAGGAAGGTGCCCTCGCGCGAGGCCAACGACTCGAGACGGGGCGATGACGACACCATTTCGGCCCGGGTGGCGAAAAGGACGAACGATCCCACGACCGTGATGACCAGAAACCCGAGCAGGGCCGGCCCGATCGCAGACTGGGTGAACGAGTGCACGGAGTTGATGGTCCCCGACCTGGTCAGAAAGGTTCCCAGGATGGTGAGGGCGAAGGCGCTGATCACGAGTATGAAGTTCCAGGCCTGGAGCATCCCGCGGCGTCGCTGCACGACGGCGGAGTGGAGAAACGCGGTCGCCACCAGCCAGGGCATGAGCGAGGCGTTCTCAACCGGGTCCCAGGCCCAGTACCCACCCCAGGAGAGCACCTCGTAGGCCCACCATCCCCCGAAGAGGATCCCCAGTGTCAGGAACGACCAGGCGACGAGCGTGGCGCGCTGGCTTCTTCGCAACCACTCGGGCCCGGCGACACCGACCGCCATGGCACCGATGGCATATGCGAACGGGACGGTCAGGCCGACATAACCGAGGTACAGGACAGGTGGGTGGAAGGCCATCATGAAGTGGTT
>JBAVPF010000065.1:0-4246 GCA_049692815.1 Acidimicrobiia bacterium | reverse complement strand
GCGGCGGGAAAGGGCTCGGCATCTCGCTGGGAGTCCTCGCCGCGGCATGGCCTGTGGCGCTGGTGCCGACTGTCGTGGTCCTAGTCGCATCGGTTCTGGCCTCGCGCTCGGCCGGTATCGCCTCCCTGGCCGCCCTCGCCGCCCTCGTCATCGAAGGGGTGGTGTGGGAGGACACCGGTTGGCCGACCGGGGGCGTGACCGCCAACGGGCAACTGCTGGTGCTGTCCCTCGGGATGGCGCTGCTCATGGGGTGGAAACACTGGCGTGACTCGCCACTCAACCTCGAGTACCGCTACCGAACTCGAGCAGAAGCGTGACCGGCCCGTCGTTGACCAGCTCGACATCCATTCTCGCCCCGAACACACCCTCAGCGGTCGGGACCCCCTCCGACCGGAACCCCGCTGCCATGCGCTCGATGAGAGGCTTGGCCGTCTCCGGGGATGCGGCGAGCGTGAACGAAGGCCTGCGCCCCCGGCGGGTGTCGCCGAGCAAGGTGAACTGACTCACCACGAGGATCTCGCCGCTCACCTCGGATACTGAGAGATTCATCTTGCCCGAGGCGTCGGGGAAGACGCGAAGCCCCGTGATCTTGGGGACGGCCGCGTCGACCGACTCCTCGTCGTCTCCTTCCTCGATGCCGACGAGGAGGCAGAGCCCGCGCCCGATCCCGGACACCGGCAACCCATCGACGGCAACCGAAGCTCGACTGACGCGCTGGAGGACCACTCTCACGGGCGCCGATTGTGGCACTCAATAGAGTTGGGACATGGTTCGCAAACCATCGCCGGGGAGCGAAATGCTCTCGGGGCCCGAGGGATCCCGTGTTCTGTTCCTCCTCGAAGCCGCCACTGCGTACGAGGCCCGCCTTCTCGAGCGATGGCTGTCCCGCAGCGTCGGCCACCCCGAAACCAGGCGGATCAGGTCCTCGCGCCGTCGCCGTGGCGGAAGTGGGGACGACCTCTTCGGCTTGAGGGACGGCGGCGACCCGGTGTTCCTCATCCCGGTGAGGGTGGTTTGGATGGCCCCGAGCAAGGATGGCCATCGCTCGGTGACCTGGTCCGATGCCTTCAAACCCGGTGACCCACGGGACCCACGGGGGCTGCGGGCCCGCCTGATCCGCGTCTTCCATCCAGGGAGGGTCAAGCTCATCGCCTCGCAGGGCGCCTACCTCACCGACCTCGAGGAGGGCTACGAGGATTCCGATGAGATCGACGGGCTCACCCGATACGTCACGAGACGCGCATGGCGCGCACTCGACAAGGTGGAGAGACTGCTCCGGGGGAACCGTTACAAGATCCCGCGATTCGTGCCCGAGGCGATCTTGTCTCGCGGCGAGTTCGCCGCCGCGCTCGGTGAGTACGCACTCCAGCATCACGCCGATCCGGACACCGTCGCCTCGGACGCCGCCCGCTATCTCCGGGAGATCGCCGCGACGCACAGCCCGTATGTGATCGACATGATCGCCAATGCCATCCATGCGTTGTACCGGCAGGGGTACGGGTCGATCCGCTATGGCGACACAGAGGTGGCCCGCATCGCCGAGGTCGGGAGCGAGTACCCGGTGGTCTTCCTGCCTTCGCATCGCTCCAACCTCGACCGTCTCAGCCTCCAGTTCATGCTCTGGGAGAACGACCTGCCCCCGAACCACACGGCCGGGGGCATCAACCTCAACTTCTTCCCGATCGGCCCACTCCTTCGACGCACCGGGGTCTTCTTCATCCGGCGGACGTTCCGCGACAACCATCTCTACAAGCTCGTGCTCCGCTCCTACATCGACTACCTGATCGAGAAGCGCTTCCCTCTCGAGTGGTACATGGAGGGCGGCCGGTCCCGCTCCGGGAAGCTCAATCCCCCACGCTTCGGGCTGCTCGCCTACGTCGTCGACGCCCTGCGGCGCGGCAAGAGCGAGGACATCAAGCTCATCCCGGTCTCGATCGTCTACGACCAGATCCAAGACGTGCCCGACTACGCCAGGGAGGCGCAGGGCCGGGGCAAGGAGCGGGAGTCGCTGAAGTGGCTTGTGAGTACGGTCAGGTCGCTCCGCCAGCGCTACGGGAACATCTACATCCGGTTCGGTGAGCCGGTGTCTGTTGCGTCGGTCGTCGAGGGGATCGGCGAGGACGAGGGCTCGGTCGGCCTGCAGAAGCTGGCATTCGAGGTGATGTATCGCATCGGAAGGGTCACACCCATCACACCCACGGCCGTGGTGACGATCGCCCTGCTGGCTGCGCGAGGGAACGCGCGGACGGCGGATGAGCTGACACTGGAATGCCGGGGGCTGGCGGATTTCATCGAGGCGCGCGAGCTGCCGACGACCGAGCGACTGGATCTCGACGAGACTGCCGTCACCGCCATCCTCGAGCGTCTTGGCGAGCATGGCGATGTCTCCAGCCATCAGGCCGTGGGGCGACGCGTCTTCTGGCTCGACGACGACCAGATGGTCCGTGTCTCCTACTACCGCAACGTGGTCGTCCACTTCTTCGTGAACCGCGCCATTGCAGAGATCGCGCTCACATCCCTGATCGAGGAAGCGTCGCGGGATCCCGATCTGGCCCGCCAACGGATGCTGGCCCTCAGGGACTTGCTGAAGTTCGAGTTCTTCTTCCCCGAGAAAGATGAATTCGTCTCTCTCGTCGACCAGGACATCGAGGTCGATGTCCCGGGCTGGGAGGAGAGTCTGGCCAACGTGGGCCCGCTCGGGGTGCTGGCCAAGATGGGTGAGCCCGTCGCCCATTGGGCTCTGCTCCCCTTCCTCGACGCGTATCAGATCGTCGGAGACGAGCTGGAGAGCTCAGAGGGCGTCTACGACGAGAAGAGGTTCCTGGAGAAGTGCCTCGCCCGCGCCCGGATGTATCGGATCGAGCGGAGGCTCATCTCCGGCGAGAGCGCCAGCCAGGTCCTGTTCGAATCGGCTCTGGCCCTGGCGCGTAACCGGGACCTGGTCGACGACAGAGAAGATGTCGGGGAGAGACGCGCCGTGTTTGCTGCAGAGGTGCGAGCTGCACGCGGGCTGGCTGCCCAGGGTCTTTGACGTCAGGGCCGACGGCCCCACTTCTTGCGTGCCTCGGCGATCATCTCGTCCGACGTCATCCGCGTCGTCGGCTCCAACGGCCGGCTCTCCGTCGTTTCGGTGTCCTTCTGGTCGGCCAGCTCCGAACCGGCCAGCAAGACAGACTCGAGCATGCTCTGCTTCTGGGCGGGCGCGGTCGTCGACTTCGGGGGCTCGCTTCGCATCGGCTTCGGCTCGGCGGATGGCGGTGGCTTCGCCATCTGTGCCGGCTCCTTCGGCGGCGGAGGCGCCGTCCGGCCTGGTGATGACGTCGGGCGCGGAGGCGGAGGCATCGTCTTCGCCCGTACCGTGTTGAGGGCACGCTGTGCCACCGGCTCGTTTCCGGCCCCGGCCGACTGTGTGCGGGCCTGTTTGGACATCGCTCTCCCGATGAACAAGAGGACGATGCCAGGGAGGAACCCGTTGCCGTCGAAACCGATGATCGGGCCCAGGATCCCGGCGACGATCAAGATCACCCCGAGTGCGGCCAGGACACGAGATATCCCTCTCACGGGCTCATTGAACCATCACGGCCTGGTGAGTACCACCCGCAGTCTCCAGGCGGCCAGGGCGAACAGGACTACCGCGTAGACGATGAGGACGCCCAGCTCGGGGAGGATGTCGACCATCGTCCCTCCGTGACGTATCAACTCCGAGTAGGCATCGATGGCCCATGCGTGAGGAGTTGCGTGGGCGATCTTCTGCATCGTGTCACCGAACAGCTCGAGCGGGAACATACAGCCACCCAGGGCCGCCAGCCCGATGCTGAGCATCACCCCGACTCCTCCCGCCTGTTGGTCATTGGAGAACGTGGCGCCCATCAAGACCCCGGCTCCGGCGCCGACCGCGGCAAAGACCACCAGCACCAGGAAGGCCCCGATCGGGTCGCCCCAGCCGACATCGAAGACCAACGCCGAGAAGAACACGATGTAGAGACCCTGGACCATGGCCGTCCCCCATCTGCCGACCGACTCGCCGACGACCACGGTCCCCACCGAAGTCGGCGTCGACAGCATGCGCTGACTGATCCCGAGCTGCCGGCTGAGGATCAGGGCGGCCGAGCCGGCCATGGCGGTCAGGAAGACGAACATGACGGTCATCGAGGGCGCTCCCAGCTCGAACTGGCCCATGTCGGCGGGGAAGATCGACTCACCAACTGCGCTCACGGCAACCGCGGGGCCCTGAACCACCCCGGTC
>JBAVPF010000064.1:0-5709 GCA_049692815.1 Acidimicrobiia bacterium | reverse complement strand
ATGGGACGTGGTATTCGATCTGGTACCAGGCGGCCAGATCACGGGCCACACCGACGAGCGATAAAGCGTCGGGGCGGTTGGTCGTCACCTCCAGCTCGAGCACGACGTCAGGCAATTCGACGTGCTCGGCGAAGGGAGAGCCAATCTCGAGATCCCCCTCGAGAACCAGGATCCCGCTGTGATCGTCGCCGAGGGCGAGTTCCTTCTCGGAGCAAATCATGCCGTTCGACTGCACGCCGCGAATCGTGCGCTGCCCGATCTCGAAACCTCCAGGGAGCACTGCCCCGGGCCGCGCCACCGGCACGATCGCTCCGGTGTCGAAATTCCACGCCCCGCAAATGATCTGTGTGGGGCCGTCGCCGCTGTCGACTTGACAGACCCGCACCTTGTCGCCGTCCGGGTGTGGGGCGATCTCGAGCACTTCGCCCACGAACACGTTGGTCCAGTCGGCTTCGAGATGCTCCACCTCGTCCACGGTGTGCCCCAACATGTCCAAGGCGTAGACGATCTCGTCGACGTCCTTCGTGGGGAGGTCGATGAACTCCTCGAGCCAGCGCAGGGAGATCCTCATCGGAACTGCGTGCTTGTTTGCCGGCCGACTTCGAGCCCGGCTTGTTTCCGGTTTTGGGAGACGGGTGTGGTCGACGCGTTGTGGGGGCCGGTCTCAAACAGACGCCGGTCGGCCGGGGCTGCCGCCGCGTTGTGTGCGTATCTCATCGGAACTGCCTGTCTGTGGGCCGGCCGACTTTGAGCCAGGCTTGTTTCGGGGTGTGGGAGACGGGTGTGGTCGACGCGTTGTGGGGGCCGGTCTCAAACGGCCGCCGGTCGGCCGGGGCTGCCGCCGCGTTGTATGCGTATCTCATCGGAACTGCCCCAGGAATCTGACGTCGTTGTCTATGAAGTGACGCATGTTGTCGATGCCGTGGCGGGCCATGGCAATCCGCTCCGGGCCCATGCCGAAGGCAAATCCGCTGAGCTTGGTGGGGTCGTGACCGGCCGCCTCGATGACGTACGGGTCGACCATCCCGCACCCGAGCAGCTCCAGCCAGCCCGCTCCCCCGCAGACACGGCAGCCCGGCTCGCCTCCGTCGCAGGCGAAGCAGGAGACGTCGAGCTCTGCGCTGGGCTCGGTGAACGGGAAGAAGTGGGGGCGGAGGCGAACCTCGCTTCGGTGGCCGAAGTACTCCTTCGCCCAATGGAGGAGCGTGCCCTTGAGATCACTGAATTGGAGGTTCTCGTCCACGGCCAATCCCTCGATCTGATAGAAGACCGGCAGATGGGTGGCGTCGATGGTGTCTTTCCGATAGCACCGCCCGGGCACGACGACGTAGACGGGCGGGTCGTGTGACTCGAGCCAGCGTGCCTGAACGGGCGATGTGTGAGTTCGCAGGAGGACCTCGTCCTCGGGGGCGCCCCAGTCGAGGTACATCGTGTCCTGCTCCCAGCGTGATGGATGGGTGGCCGGGGTGTTGAGGGCATCGAAGTTGTAGTAGGCGAGCTCCGCCTCAGGTCCCTCCGCCACCTGGTAGCCGAGCCCGAGGAAGATGTCCACGGTCTCGTCTATTGCCTGCTGGACCAGGTGAAGGGTGCCGACGGGATAGCGGACCGCCTCCAGGGTCACGTCGATTCTCTCCTCGCGCAGGCGACGCTCCTCGTCGGCCATCTCCAGCTCGGCGCGCTTCTCCGACAAGAGCCCCTGGATTCGCGAGGTTGCCTGGTTGAGCTTGGCTCCGACCTTGGGCTTGAGGTCGTTGTCGAGCCGACCCATCGATCGGCGGACGGTTCCCACCGGTGACTCCTTACCGAGAAGGCTCGCCTCCACCGTGTCTAGCGCCTCCAAGGTGGGCGCGGTGGCGATCTGACCGGGAGCGTTGGCTATCGCATCATCCAGGGTGGCGATCGGGTCCATGTCGGGCGGCAGGTTAGACCTTGCCCCCGTCATCCCCGGAACCGCCGGCCGGATCCGACGACAGCTCGTAGATGGCTATCGCCGCGGCAACGGCGGCGTTGAGGCTCTCTGTGGGGCCTGGCGTAGGGATGGTTAGACGGAAGTCCGCCCTGGTGACCATCCACTCGGGAAGTCCGTGTGCCTCTTCTCCGATGAGAAGGGCCACGGGTCGCCGGGTCACCCGGGAGACCGGCCCACCGTCCCGCACCGTGGTGGCGACGGTCGCCCATTCCCCGATATCGGCCAGAGAGCCCAGCCGTGCCACCGAGGTTTGGAACTGACCTCCTGCCCCGGCTCGGATCGTCTTGGGCGACCAGGGATCGGCTGAGCCTTCCATGTAGGCGAATCCCCATCCGAATGCGGCCGCCGTTCGGATGATCGTGCCCACATTCCCCGGGTCGGACACCCCTACCGACACCACGAGGTTGCGGCTGCGATCGAGCCACTCCACCGGTATCTCGACCACCGCAACCGGTCCCCTGGGGCTCTTGGTGCCGGCGAGACGCTCCAGGGCACGACGGTCGACGGGGGTGGCGTCGGGCGTGGCTCCCTCCAGGGCGAAGACCTCGCGCACCGTGGCGCCCGCGTCGATGACGTCGGCGAGAAGATCGGGGCCTTCGACGAGGGTCAATCTCCGCTCGGCTCGGTCACGTGAGCGATGAAGCCGGGCCGCTTCGACCACGGACTTGGCGCGGTGGGTGCGGACCGGCTCCACGGATGGTCGTTTCGTGGCGGTTGGGCTCAGCTGCCCTTGGCCACCTCGACCAGCTGGGCGAAAGCCTCGGGGTCGTTCACCGCCAGGTCAGCGAGCATCTTGCGATCCACTTCGACCTCGGCCGCTTTCAGCCCGGCGATGAATTGGCTGTACGTGGTGCCGTTCTGACGGGCTGCGGCGTTGATGCGGGCGATCCAGAGCTTCCTGAAGTCCCTCTTACGGGCGCGGCGGTCTCGATAGGCGTCCTGCATGGCATGCATGACCTGCTCGTTCGCGGTGCGATACCGCCGGCTACGGGCGCCTTTGTACCCCTTGGCCCGATCCAGGACCTTCTTGTGTGACTTCTTGGCGTGAACCGCTCGCTTGACACGTGCCATGACCGCGCTCCTAACGTCCCAGCTGCTTCTTCAGGACTTTGGCGTCGCCGGGAGCCAGTTCCACCTGACCCTTGCGACGGCGATAGGTGGCCTTGCCCTTGGACAGTCTGAGATGACCGCGTCCGGACTGACGGCGCATGTACTTGCCCGATCCGGTCACCTTTATTCGCTTCTTGGCCCCACTGTGGGATTTCATCTTCGGCACAGTGTCCTCCTATTCCTCCTCGTCGCCCGGCTGCTCCTTGACGGCCGCCCGTCTTGGCTGCCGCAGGGGTGCCAGCACCATCGTCATCGAGCCGCCTTCGATCTTGGGAGCCTGTTCGATCGTGCCGTAGTCGGACACTTCGTCGGCGAGGCGATTCATCAATTCTCTGCCGAATTCGGGGCGCTCACGCTCCCGTCCGCGGAACCGAATGGTGACCTTGACCTTGTCGTGGTCAGCCAAGAACTCCTGGGTTTTGCGTCTCGTGATCTCGAAGTCGTGCTCGCCGATCCGAACTCGCATGCGGAGCTCCTTGATCGTGGTGCGAGTCTGCTTCTTCCTCGCTTCGCGTTGTTTCACGGACTGTTCGTACTTGTACCGTCCGTAGTCCATCAGACGGCAAACCGGGGGCCGGGCGTTGGGCGCGACCTCGACGAGGTCGAGATCCAGCTGCTCGGCCAGCCATAGGGCCTCGTTTATCTTCTTGACGCCGATTTGCTCGCCGTCGGGAGCAACCACCCTGACCTCCTTGGCCCGGATCGCTCCGTTCACGCGCAGCTCTGGAATGCTGATACCTCCTGTTGAGTCGTAGCCGTTCTCTTCGTCGGACAACAAAAAGCAGCAGGCGTGACCTGCTGCCATCGAGCAGAAGACCCCTGGTCTTCCATCGTCGCGACCTCGGCTCCCATCGGGTTCTTCCCGAGCGGCCGGGTGGGGAGGCAGCGGCCTCCGCTCTTTGCTTTTGGTTGTGGGGCAAAGGGTACCAGGACCTGCCGTCGAGCCAACATGGGGCGCCTCAGGAGCCGGCCACCTGTCTCAACGCATTCGCCGTGGCCACTGCGGCGTCGACAGCCTCGCTCCCCTTGTTTGCCTCACCCGCGCCCGCTCTCGCGACCGCCAGGGCGTAGTCATGGACGGCGAGGATGGCGTTGGCGACGGGTACGCCGGCATCGAGGGCGACGCGGCTGATGCCCCTCGCCGACTCGCGCACCACTATGTCGTAGTGATCGGTCTCACCCTTGACGACCGCTCCGATGGCGATCACGGCGTCGCAGCCCGCTTCGGCCAGCTTCTGTGCCGCCAGAGGCACTTCCAGTGCGCCCGGGACCCGGACGAGAGTCACTTCCTTCGCGCCCAGATCGGCGAGACGGGTCAAAGCGCCGTCCACCAACTTGTCCGTTATCGCCTGATTCCAGAGCGCTGCTGCAACTCCGACGTGGAGCGAACTGGCATCGAGGTCTCCGACGATGGGACCTTTCATGCAGTGTCCAGGTCCAGCTGGTGGCCGAGTCGATCGGCCTTGGTCTTCAGATATCCCCGGTTCTCCTCGTTGGCGGGGATGATGATCGGCACGACCTCCTCGATGGAGAGCCCGTAGCCTTCGATCCCGGCGCGCTTCACCGGGTTGTTGGTCATGAGACGCATCGAACGCACGCCCAGGTCGTACAGGATCTGCGAGCCGACGCCATAGTCCCGGCTATCGACCGGGAGCCCCAGGTTCACGTTGGCGTCCACGGTGTCCATGCCCTCGTCGTCCTGGAGACGGTAGGCGGCGAGCTTGTGGAGTAGACCGATCCCTCGTCCTTCGTGACCCCGTATGTACAGGATCACGCCACGACCCTCCGCGGCGATCATCGCCATCGCCCTGTCGAGCTGCTCGCCGCAGTCACAGCGAAGGCTTCCGAACACGTCACCCGTGAGGCACTCGGAGTGCACCCTGGTGAGGACGCTCTGGCCGTCGCCTATGTCTCCCATCACGAGCGCCACCTGCTGGCGATCGTCGACGAGCGACCGGTAGCCGATGGCGGCGAACTCGCCATGGGGTGTGGGTATGCGGGCCTCCACGCTCCGCTCCACCAGCCTCTCGGACTTGCGGCGGTAGGCGATGAGGTCGGCGATGGTGCCGATGAGCAGCCCGTGGTCGGCTGCGAATTGCTCCAGCTCGTCGAGCTTGGCCACCGAGCCGTCGTCGTTCATGACCTCGGCGATGACTGCTGCGGGGTACTTGCCGGCCAGCTCGGCGAGGTCGACCGCTGCCTCGGTGTGACCGGCTCGTTTGAGCACACCCCCCGGCTCGTAGCGAAGCGGGTACATGTGGCCGGGTCGGGCGAGATCATCTGGCCTGGTGCCGGGATCGATGACGGTGTGGATCGTCCGGCATCGGTCGGCAGCAGAGATTCCGGTGGTCGTCCCTTCCGCCGCGTCGATCGAAACGGTGAAAGCCGTTCGGCGGATGTCGGTGTTCTTGGCAACCATCATCGGCAACTCGAGCTCGTCCAGGCGCTCGCCATGCAGCGGCATGCAGATGATCCCGCTGGTGTACCTCAACATGAACCCGATGGTGTCCGGCGTGGCGTCCTCGGCGGCGATGATGAGGTCACCCTCGTTCTCACGGTCAGTGTCGTCGACCATGATGACCATCTCGCCACGACTCATTGCGGCGACGATGTCCCCGACGGGAGCGAAC
>JBAVPF010000063.1:0-1617 GCA_049692815.1 Acidimicrobiia bacterium | reverse complement strand
CCCTGTGCCACGCCAACGAAGAGGAGCCTCCGCTTCGTCGGCGACTGGCGGGTCTGATGGGATTCAGCGGGCTGGGACGCGAGAACGTAGGAGAGCGGGTGGCCGGGGATCTATTCGTCGTGGCCGGATTCCCCGAGGTCGAGATCGGAGACACCCTGGCCGACCCTGCCAACCCTCAGCCGTTGCAGCGTCTCATGGTCGACGAGCCGGTGCTCCGCATGACGTTCGGGGTGAACACGTCGCCGCTCGCAGGCCGGAGCGGCAAGTTCCTCACTTCCCGCCAGATCAGGGAAAGGCTGGAACGCGAAGTCCTCGGCAACGTCTCCATTCGCATCGGCAACACCTCCTCACCGGAGGTCATCGAGGTGGCGGGTCGTGGCGAGCTCCAGCTCGCCGTGCTCATCGAGAGCATGCGACGGGAGGGGTATGAGCTTCAGGTGAGCCGACCCGAGGTGCTGCTTCGCGAAATCGACGGCAAGCCTCATGAGCCACAGGAGAGGGCCGTGGTCGATGTGCCCGACGAGCACGTCGGCACTGTCACCCAGGCGGTCGCACCCCGAAAGGGACGGGTCATCGACCTGCGTCCTGGTGACGCCGGCCGGACCATCGTCACCATCGAAGCTCCTTCGAGGGGTCTGCTCGGCTTCCGCTCGCTGCTGATGACTGCCACCAGGGGGACCGCCCTCATCCATCAGCATCAGGAAGGATGGATCCCCTGGGTGGGTGAGCTGCCCCACCGCATCGGCGGGGCGATGACCGCCGACCGCCGGGGATCGTCGACAGCGTTCGCCCTCGACAATCTGCAGAAGCGAGGGGAGATGTTCGTCGGTCCCGGTGCCGAGGTGTATGAGGGGATGATCATCGGCGAGGCGTCGCGTCCCGACGAGATGGTCGTCAATGTCACCAAGGGCAAGGAGCTCACCAACATCCGGACTCATGCGTCGGACGACGCCATCAAGTTGCGGCCGCCGCGACAACTGGGTCTCGAGTCGGCGATGGAGTGGATCGCCGACGACGAATTGGTCGAGGTGACTCCCGATGCGATCCGGGTGCGCAAGCGCTACCTGGGCGAGAACGAGCGACGGAAGAACAGCAAGAAGTCCGGCGCGAGTGTGGGGTAGGGGACACCGGCTGATTGCGGGCAATCCGTGATCGGCCGTTGTCGGCGAACCCGCGGATTGGGCTTCGACCCGACCGGTGATCGAGATCGGTACCTCCTGAAATCTCGGAACCGAATCGCCCGGCCCTGCGTCGAATCGATCAGACAAGTCCCACCGGAGCCTGTGTCTCCGGCTCGAGAAAGAAGATGCTCGAGTGAGCACGCCAGTACAAGTGCCGTCGCAACAGCCGGCAAAGAGGAAGATGAAGACCTCCACTAAATGGATCATCGGAATCGTCGGATTCGCCCTTGCCGCAGCGCTCGCCGCGGCACTGGGCGTGATATCCCTCTTGTTCCCGGTGCAGAGAGTCGTCGATGGCTCTCCCGAGCCGGTGGTGGAGGCATCGATCGCCGATGGTGACTGGTTCGCCTTGGTGACTGTTGGTGAGGACGACACCGGTGCGATCACTCTCGAGGTGGATCTCGCCGACTTGCTGACCGGCCAAGAGGCACATGAT
>JBAVPF010000062.1:0-2237 GCA_049692815.1 Acidimicrobiia bacterium | reverse complement strand
CCGCAACTGGGCATGGCTTTCGGGCGGTTCACAATCCGGGCGTGAGTTCCCTCCCTTCCAACTGCGACTCTGGAAGGAAGAGGCTCCGTTGGTCGACTTCACGTCGGACGGCTCGTGGTTCGGGATCCAGTTGAGCGGGGAGGCGAAGACCTTCTACTTCGTCCTGGCACTTCTCATCGTTTTCGTCGTGCTGGCCAAGAACCTGCAGCGAACCCGAGTCGGCCGTGCCTTTCAATCGATTCGTGACAGAGACGTCGCCGCCGAGATCGTCGGTGTCGACGAGTTCCGTTACAAGCTCCTCGCCTTCGGGATCTCGTCCTTCTACGCCGGAGTCGCCGGTGCCTTGCTCGCAAGCTTCGTGGGACGCACCATCCCCGAGCGTTGGGATCTCTTCCTGGCGGTGATCTTCATCGCCATCGTGTTGATAGGAGGTGCCGGGGTCGTCACCGGGACGCTGTTGGGTTCGGTCTTCGTGATCATCCTGCCCCGGGTCGTCGAGGACTTCACGTCATGGCTGGCGACGTTCGTCCAGGAGGGCAGTGGGCCACTGGCCTGGCTGGGCGACCTGTTCATCTCGACCGGGCAGGGGGATTGGGGGTTGGTCAACACCCAGGCAGGAGTCGCGCCCGGGTTGTCCGTCGCACAGTTCAATCAAGTCCTATACGGTTTACTGATCATCGGGTTTTTGATCTTCGAGCCACTCGGCCTGTACGGGATATGGCTCAGGATCCGCAACTATTGGAAGGGTTGGCCGTTCACCTATTGAGCGGTCCGGCGAAAGGACGGGCTTGCCCGTCTCATACAGAGGAGGAAGGAAACACATGAGGATCAAGTCCAAGTGGCTGGCGATCCTCCTGACGTTGGGTCTGGTCCTAGCTGCTTGCAGCCCAAGCGGTGACGAAGGGACAGAAACGACAGAGGGATCGACTGCCACCACTCAGGGATCCACCGAGACGACTGCGGGGTCCACTGAGACCACCGGAGCCGCGATGGACATCGCCACCGATGTAGGTGTGGATCTGGAAGCGGGAACGATCACGATCGGGTTGTTGTCCGACCTGACCGGTCCGTTCAGCGCGACAGTCCAGCCCATCGTGACCGGTCACGAGATCTACTGGGACAACGTGAACGCCAACGGTGGCATCCACGGTCTCCAGGTCGTGCTCGACACGGTGGACACGGGGTATGTCGTGGACACCCACGTGCAGAAGTACGAAGAGCTGAAGGACCAGGTCGTGGCCTTCGGTCATTCCACCGGCTCACCGCACACGATGGCCATCAACGACCAGCTTCAGACGGACGGGATACTCGCTCTCCCGCTCACCTGGTACTCGGGTTGGTCGGATGACGCCATCAACGCCAACCTCATTCACCACGGTGTGCCCTATTGCCTGGAGGCGATGAATGTCCTCGGCTATCTGGTAGATCAGATGGGTGATGCGGTATCGACCGTTGCCATCGCCTCGATGGCGGGTGACTACGGCCTCGACTCCTACGCCGGTGCCAAGCAGGCGGCGGAGACCCTCGGCCTGGACATCGTCTACGAGGGTGAGGGTGCCATCGACATCGCTGACGAGGCCACGTTGACCCAGGTTGCCGGGGATATCGTGGGATCAGGTGCCGACCTGGTGTGGGTCACGACGACGCCGACGGCGTTCTCGTCGATCTTCGGCCAGGCTCTGGCCCAGGGGTTCACTGCGACCTGGTCAGGTGCCGGACCGACGTACAACCCGGCCTTCATCGCACCGGACTCACCGATCAAGGATGCGATCGCGGCCCAGACCTACTGGTCGGCCTACTACGGCCTGTGGGACATGGACACGCCCGGCGTCGAGGAGGCGAAGCAGTTGATCCTCGACAGTGGTCGCTTTGACGCCCCCACGTCATACCCCATAGAGGGGTTCGTCGAGGGGACCATCATGCGCGCCGCCTTGGAGAAGGCCTACGAGAATGGTGACATGACCCAGGCAGGTGTCCTGGCGGCAGCGAAGAGCCTGGAGAGCGTGGACCTCAACGGTCTCGGGCCTGACGAGGCCTATGTCGGATCCAACAACGAGCAGGTCCAGCGTTACTCGGCAGCGATCTGGAAGCCGGATCCCGAGGCCTTGGCTTCGGGCGCCAGCTCCGGTGAGGAAGTCCTGGAGACGAACTACTCCAATGCGATCACCCAAGCCTACGAATTCGATAGCGCCTGCTATCAGTTCGGAAGCTGATCGATTCGGTTGTGGGGTGGCCAA
>JBAVPF010000061.1:0-2306 GCA_049692815.1 Acidimicrobiia bacterium | reverse complement strand
GGATCGGCTCGACCTCCGCCGGAGCAGGCGCCGTCGGCTCGGCCGGGGCTATCGGCGGCGCTGCTGTGGTGGAACCGTTGGAGGAGATGTAGGCCTCCACGTCGCGGCGGGTGACCCGCCCGCCCTGGCCGGTCCCCGCGATCTGAGCCACATCCAGGTCGTGCTCCCGGATCAGTCTCCTCACCACGGGAGAGAGGAGCCGTGGCGTCCGCTCCGCCGGCGAGGGCTCCGCAAAGAATGCCTCCACCTCGTCGTCCGTCAGCTTGGCGGCCTGACCTGCCTCGAATCCGGTATCGGGGCCTGCCAATGTCTCCGACGCCGGGTGGAGATCGGCTGCGACTTCGGGCGCCATCTCGACGGCGGCCCCCTGCTCGGGAGAGGCCTCGCCAGTGCTCTCCCCCGCTTCACCTATGACAACCAGATCGACTCCAACCGCCACGGTCTCTCCCTCGGGGACCAGGATGTCGAGGATCGTCCCCGAAACGGGCGAAGGGACCTCGGTGTCGACCTTGTCGGTAGATATCTCCAGGAGCACCTCATCCTCGGCGATCACGTCGCCCACCTGCTTGGCCCATCGCAGGATCGTCCCCTCGGTGACCGTCTCACCGAGCTGAGGCATGGAAACCGTCGTAGCCAAAATCTCCCTCCGCTTCCTAATGCAGGCTCTTGCCTGCTGCTGACATCAGTGTCTCCCCGATCGCTTCCGAGAGTGTCGGGTGGGCGTGGATGAAAGCCGCGGCTTCGGAAGGCAGCGCCTCCCAGCCGACGGCGTACATCAGCTCGTGGATCATCTCACCCGCCTGCGGCCCGACGATCGACGCACCGACGATGGGACCGCCCTTGACAGACACGATCTTGGCATGACCTTGATTCTGCCCGATGATGATGGCTCTCCCCACTCCATTGAAGGCGTGCTTGGTGGTCTCGACCTCGAGCCCCCGTTCCTCGGCGTGGGCCGCCGTCATGCCGACCTCGGCGACTTCGGGGTGGGTGTAGGTCACTCTGGGTATGGCCTGATAGTCGACGGGCTGGCTGGTTCCGGTGGCGATGTGGGTCACCGCGGCGATCCCCTCGGCGAACCCGACGTGTGCCAGCTGAGGCGTTCCCGCCACGATGTCGCCAACCGCATAGACCCCCGGCTGGGCCGTCTCCATGGTCTGGAGATCGACCTGGACGAAACCCCGATCCAGGGCGACGCTGGTGGTCTCCAAGCCGATGCCCTCGGTATTGGGCCCCCGGCCTACCGAGACGAGCGCCACGTCCACCTCGACCCGCTCCCCCGCCGCCGGGATGACGACCGACGCACCGATCTCGGCCGGCTCCACGGCCACCCCGACATGGAACTTGACGCCTCGTTTCTGAAGCTGGCGTTGCAGGGCCTTCGCCGTCTCGGCATCGGTGCCAGGGACGATCTGGTCCATCATCTCGAACACATGGACCTCGGACCCCACGTCCACAAGGAACGAGGCGAACTCACAGCCGATGACACCACCGCCGACGACGGCCACCCGACCGGGCTGTGACTCCCAGTCGAGGGCGTGATCCGAGGTCACGATCTTCTCGCCGTCGATGTCGTAGCCGGGGATCGTGCGGGCATAGGACCCGGTCGCCAGGATGGTCTTGGGAGCCTCGACGACTCGAGTTCCGGTCTCGGTCTCGACTTCCACCCTTCCCGGCCCGGCCAGCCGGCCAAACCCCGTCACGACTTCGACTCCTCTGCTCTTCAGCAACCCGCCCAGGCCTCGAACGAGCCCTTCGACGGTCTGGTTCTTGCGAGAGAGGGCGGCGGGCCAGTCGATCTCGGGTTGACTGGAGACCACACCGAACTCGGCGGCATGCCGAACCGTCGTGAACACCTCGGCGATATGGAGCCACTGCTTGGCGGGTATGCAACCTCGGAGCAGGCAGGTGCCTCCCGGCCGTTCCTTGTCGATCAGTGTCACCTCGAGACCGAAGTTGTGGGCGTACAACGCCGACGCATAGCCGCCGGGCCCTCCCCCGACTATCACGATGTCCGTCAAACCTGACCTTTCCTGTCCAGACGGGTGAGCCTAGTGACGCCTCGTCTTCTCCCAATTAGCCTCGCCGCCGATGCAGACTCGTCTCCTGTTGATAGCGGCCGCGCTCCTTGCTGCGATCATCTTGATCGCGGGGACCGTCTGGCTCATCCGCCTCCTCGCATGACCGAGAGGCTGGAGCTACGCACCTCGGATGGGGAAACACTGGAAGCTCGCATTGATTCCCCCGACGACCCACGGCGCATCGCAGTCTTCTGTCATCCACACCCGCTCCAGGGGGGTTCGATG
>JBAVPF010000060.1:0-4146 GCA_049692815.1 Acidimicrobiia bacterium | reverse complement strand
CGCTGATCGACGGACGCTCGGACGGCACCGCCACTCTCGCTGCCAGGTCCTCCAGCAGCCCTTCGCTCACCCGGGGCGGATACACCTGTCCACCCATGTCGCTCATGTCGCAACCTTAGGTTTCTGTCGTTCTTTGCGACGTGGCAAAGGCCCCGTTCGCCGAGGCCCGGTGGGCCTATTCGACCAGCAGGCCGGCCAGGAACTCGGCGGTTCGCGACCAGGCTTCCTCGAAGGCTCCGTCATCGAATGTCTCCCCTTCCGGCTCGCAGAAGCCGTGACGCGTTCCCGGGTAGGTGACCACCTCCACCGGCAATGATTCGAGACCGATGGTCGCCTCCATGAACGCCGCCTCGTCGTCACTTATGAACTCGTCCTCCTCTGCGAGATGAATGAGATATGACGACTTCGACCCCTTGAAGTCGATCTGCTGCGACCCGTAGAAGCTGACTGCGGCGGAGATGATCTCGTTGAGGCGGACCGACGCCCAGAGGCCGAGCGAGCCCCCCATGCCAAAACCGACGACCCCTATGCGGGCATCGGAGGACCTGGTGGCCAGGAGTTGTGCCGAGGAGAGGACGAGCGAAGCGAGCCGATCCGGGCTGGCCGCCCCCAGCCGGTCCAGGCCTTCCTGCTCTGTCTCGGGCAGCTCCCCCAGGTTCAGGTCGGGGGCGAGGACGGTGAAGCCCTGCTCCGCGAGATCGTCGCAGAGCGCCTTCACCGAGGAGGTCAGTCCCCAGAGAGAATGCAGGAGAAGGACACCGGGGCCCCGGCCCTCGTCGTCCTGGACGAAGTAGGCGAGATCACGCACCGTTGACACATAAGCACAGATCCGGTTCCTACCCTCCGGCGGATGTCATCGGCGACCGAGCCATTCCGTTACTCGGAGTTCCGCTGGCTGTGGGCCGGAAACGTCCTGTCGGCAGCAGGCACCTTCGTGCAATCGGTGGCCGGATCGTGGCTGATGTGGGAGTTGACCGGGTCGAGCACCTGGGTGGGGCTGATGGTGGCATCGTCGACCCTTCCCCTGCTGTTCTTCTCACTGACGGCGGGCGCTCTCGCCGACAGGTTCAACCGGGCGAAGATCATGCTGCTGGCTCAGGGGGTGATGGGAGGTGCGGCCGCGGCCATGGCGGTCATCACCTTCCTCGACGCGATGACCCCCGGGCTGTTGCTGACCCTGGGCCTGGTTCTGGGCACCGGCCTGGCGCTCAATCTCCCCGCCTGGCAGGCGCTGGTCCCCAATCTCGTCCCCCGCGGGCTGGTCGCATCGGCGGTCGCCCTCAACTCGGCCGCCTTCAACGCGGCTCGAGCGGTGGGCCCGGCATTGGGAGGAGCGCTGCTCGCTCTCTACGGGGCAGCGGCCGGCTTCGCCTTCAACGCGGTGTCCTACGTGGCCATCATCGTTGCGCTCTTGGTGATCGGCCCCCGGCTCGGCCTGACGCGAGAAGAGCCGACCCAGTCGATCAGGGCGGCCATCTCCACCGGGGTCAGGTTCGCCCGTTTCACCCCGACCTTCCGCAACCTGGTGATGTTGGTCGGCCTGTTCGCACTGTCCTCGGCGGTGGTCCAGGCGATCCTCCCCGTCCACGCCGCACATCTCGGTGGCGGTGAGGTGGTCTTCGGGCTGCTCTACGGCGCCATGGGGGCGGGTGCCCTCTTCGGCGCCTTCGTGCGACCGCGTCTGGGGAAATGGATCGACGGGTCCTGGGTGCCCTACACGATCGGCTCGTTCGGGATCGCCGGGATCATCCTCGGGCTGGCGCCCAGCGTCTGGCTGGCCGGGGTGGCGATGTTCCTGGCAGGAGTGTTCTGGCTGCTCACCCTGGCCACGTTGAACGCCACGGCCCAGTTGATGTCGCCGGAGTGGATCCGGGGCCGGGCCATGTCCATCTACACACTCGCCTTCGTCGGGATCATGCCGATCGGGTCCATCCTCTCCGGTGTGGTGGCCGACCAGATCGGGACCACCGGCTCACTTCTCGTCTTCTCCTCGGCGGCTCTCCTCCTCGGTGTCGTCGCCCCCAGGTTCGGCGTTCCCCACGTCGACGACGTCGTCGCCCCCGAGTTCACCGAGTCGGAGGCACAGGCCTCACCGCACCAGGGCGACATGTTCGAGGGAGGCCCGGTCATCGTGCTCAACACCTGGAAGGTCTCCAGCGCCGACCTCCCCGACTTCCTTGCGGTCATGAACGAGCTGAGGCTGGTGCGGCTCACGACCGGCGCATATCGTTGGCGTCTCCTCCGCAGCACGGGTGATCCGACCAGCATCACCGAGTTGATGGCCCTGCACAGCTGGGAGGATCACCTCGCCCAGCATGCCCGCATCGACGACGCCGCCGCGGCCCTGATCAGACGGGCGAGGGCCTTCGACGTAGAGGGCGGGCCGAGGACCCGGCACCTGATGTCGATCGACGTTGGGCACCCTCTGGATTTCGAGGAGTTGGTTGCCGCCCACGACCAGATGCATCTGACCGATGGCTCGATCCCCCCGACGGATCAGGGGGCCTGAGCGAAGCTGCGCTCCCGCTTGAACTTCATCCAATCCGAGGACTTGGTCGACCAGAGGATGTCGGTGGCGATCATCACGACACCGATCACGACGAGAAGCCAGATTGCCCATGCGGGCAGACCTGCGGCGACAATCGCTCCCAGGAGGAGGAACGGGACGGCCTTGGTGGCGAGGGCTCCGGAGGCGTGCATCCAGGCTCTGGCGGTCGGCGGTGTCCTCAGGTAGGTGGCGTAGTCGACCTTCACCCCCGGCTGTGGTCTGGCGATGGTCCCGATGAACCAGTGAGTGAACCGTATGCCGACCGCTCGGCCCACCACGAGATGGCCCAGGCCGTGGGTGGTCACGAGGAGCACCCCGAAGCCCGCATAGAACAGGAGCACGGTGACCAGCTCGCCCTCGGTGTAGTAAGACCAGCCGACCAGACCCAGACCCACGATCGTCGCAATGATCGCCAGCGTGGTGCCGATGCCGATCGGCACTCTGAGCAGAGCCCACCGTTCGAAGGCGGCGCGGTCCACCGCGGCGATGCTGTCGGCGTAGCGGTCGACCAGGTCGGGCTCGGCCTTGACCCTGGCAACGGCCTTCCAGAATCCGGTTCCGGAAAGACCCTCGCCCCGCGCCAGCGCCGTCTCGGCGGCGGCCAACGCCTCCTCGATCGAGGTGGGCTCCATGGTCGGGAATATAGGTACGGTGCGCGTGTGCAACCGAATCGCCGCCCACGGTGTTCTCCTCGGTGATGGACGAAATAGCCAGGAGCCTCGCCGTCGACCTCGACGGCGCCTTCGGAGAGGTGGTGGAGACCTTGGGACCACAGTTGTTCTGGGGGCTCCGCCGCATCTCTGGAAACCGCCAGGAGGCGGAGGACTTGACACAAGAGACCTTCATCCGCGCCTTCCGCGCCTTGAGCGGGTACGACGCAAACAGGATCGAGACGATCGACATGCGGCCCTGGCTGTGGACGATCGCCATGAACCTGGGGAGGAACCACCTGAGAGACCGGTCCCGACGCCCGACATACGTGGAGATGGTCGGCGACAGCCCGACGAATGACCCCGAGCCGGTCGATTCGGCCGCCTGGGACCGGCGGCTCTCCGGCCTGACGAGTCATCAGAGGACCGCAGTGGTTCTCAGGCACGTCACCGGTCTGAGCATCCGGGAGATCAGCGAGGCGACCGGGCGTCCCGAGGGGACGGTCAAGGCAGATGTGCATCGTGGCCTTGCCCGTCTGCGTCAGACATTGGAGGAGGAAGCATGAGCATCGAATCAGAGTTGGAGACATTGGTCGGCGGTCTGCCGGGCGGTGTGAGCGAGAACGTCGCCCTGGGAACGGGCCTGGCTGAGGGCTACGACTACTACGAGTCACCGATTGGACAGGTGGTGGTCACCTTCAACCCCCATGGCGTGTCCTCCCTCGACGTCGTGGACGGCTTCGAGGAGCGGTACGCCCGCCGGTTCGGGCGGCCCATACTCCGCGCCGAGGCACCGACGGCCTGGGCAGGGCGGATCCCCGAGGCGATCGAGCGGGGGACTCCGGGCAAGCTCCCGGTCGACCTGGGGTCGGTCACCGAGTTCCAGGCGCGGGTCCTCGAGACGACCGCCACGATCCCCAAGGGCGAGGTTCGGCCGTACGGCTGGGT
>JBAVPF010000059.1:0-4830 GCA_049692815.1 Acidimicrobiia bacterium | reverse complement strand
CCTCTGGTCCCGCCGGCCCTGTACCTCATGATTGCAGTGGATGGCCTGCGGGCCGTCCAGGAAGGAGGTGATCTTCGTGGCAGCCATCCGTGAGCGGCCGATGACGGAGGTCACCCGGATGCCGACGCGGTCCCATGCCACCGAATGGGTGCTGGGAACGCTCGGTGTGTTGGCAGCGGCGGTCGGGGCGTGGATGTACTACGTGCCGACCGACTGGTTCCTCGGTGGACTGGTTGAGGGCTGGTACTTCAGCATGTTCATCGCGGCCGGCGTACTGCTGACGACAGCATTCGGGCTCTTCGCTCGGATTACGTACAGGGACAGGCCGGAGTGGACGATGCCGGTGACACTGTCCACCATTCTGGCGATTGCCGCATTTGGTGGCGCGATCACTTTCGCCCTCCTCTGGATCCTGTAAAGCGAACTGGCAGAATCGGGTTTCCCCTTGAGGGTGACCCGGTTCTGCGTCGTCAGGGCACCAAGCCCGACAACCAATTGCGGTATATGACCTTTCCCGGACTGGCCCAATCCGGCATATGTCTCGGGAGGACCCGGGTCTCGTCCAGACCGGGTGGCACGGTCGCTGCGGTCTTCGCCGCATCCAGGAGGGAGTGGTACTCCTCGACCATCGCCAGACCGGCGTCGTCGAAGTAGTGCTCGGGAGCCGGCGGATAGTCACTTCTCTCCCCCAGGTAGTACCTGCCCAGCTCTCGCCGATACTCCTTGAGAAGGCTTATCGGGTCGTACTCGGGGTGGCCCTGGAAGAAGACGTAGAAGTCGTCGTCACCGACGGCCATGTGCACCCCGGCCTCATCGCTTTCGATGAGAACGGTCAGCCCGATCGCCTCCATGTCACCGCGTGTCACGTCGTACCAATGTGAATGAGGTGCGGCCACCGGCCCGGTCAACCCCTCGAGCAACGGGTGGGCGGCCACGATGCCGTGCTGGTAGACGCCCCAGCGCTTCTCCGGAAGGCGGGTCCGTTTGAGCCCCTTGAACCGCTCCAACACTGCGTGCGTGGCCAGACAACTGCACAGGACCGAGCGCGTGTGGGTTTGGGCCCAATCCAGGACCTCGCCGAGCCCTTCCCAGAATGCCTCCCTCTCCAGGAGCTCCTGGGCCGGGTTGGCGCCGGTGACGATGAGCGCGTCGATCCCGCTCTGCTCTATCTCCGCGAAGCTCGAATAGTGGTCGGCGATGTGGCTCCTCGCCTCGGCTCCCCTTCCCGACGCCGCCACCGTGAAGGGGCGGACCCAGATGTCCCAGGAGTCGGAAGCCGCCGCGAGCAGCCGCATGAACTGACGATCCGTGGCGCGCAGGGCCGCGTCCGGCATGAGATTGAGCAGGCCGACCCAGAGGTCTGGTCTCCCCGAGGAAGCGGCCTCATCAGGAGTGACCACCGTGAGCCCTTCCGAGGCGAGCGAGGCGAAGGCGGGCAATGAGGAGTGGGCTATCAGCGCCATCTCATCCCACCGCCACCCGGTGCCGGGATGCCAGGAATCCGGCCAGATGCTCGCCGAGGTCGGCGGCGTCGTCGCCGGCACCGTGGATGAAGCTGGACTTCCGCCGTCTGAGGAAGTTGAGGCCGATCCGATAGAGGCCGGGGCTCTCTGTCACCACCCCACCGTCGTGCCTGATCTCGCCCCTCCGGTCGAGCACGGGAATCTCGAGCCACGAATAGTCGGCCACATACCCCGTGGCCCACAACACCGTCGTGATGCCTTCTGCCGTCAGATCCGCCGTGAGGACCGGATCGTCGGGGACGACCGTGGCCGGAAACCTCTCGGGTGGGGGCAGATCGGGGCCGAGGCCATTGACAGAGGCCCACTCGTCGGTGAGGTCGAGCAGCCGGATCTGCTTGAGGTCGGCTAGCGAGCAGACATTGCGCAGCGAGCCCGAGAAGTAGGCAGTCCCGTCACGGAAGGCGCTGAGCCGTCCCACCAGCCTGACCCCCCGCCCGGTCAGGGCGTTGAGGTCGAGCGTCGACCGGTCGGGTGTGCCGACCAGCTGTGGCGACGGCACGTGGCGAGCACGGACGATGTCGTCGACCTCGTCGTACCTCTCGTCGAGACGACCGTTTCTCTCCAGCCACCATTGGATGTCGCGCCCTCGATATGTGCGGGGCATCCGCACATGCTCACCGACGGCGAGTGTCACCGGTCGCCCCGAGCGGTGGATCTCGTCTGCCAGTTGGATGCCTGTCGCGGAGGCCCCCACGACCAGGACACCACCATCGGGCAGCTGCGACGGGCGTTTGTAGTCGAAAGCGGCCACCGACTCGACTCCTGACGGCAAGTCCCCCGCCACCGCCGGCAGCTTTGCCCGGTTGAACGCGCCGGTGGCGATGACCACCGAGTCGGCCTGCCACACCCGATCGTCGGCCGACGCTCGATAGGAGCCGTCCTCGACGCGCAGCGAGCTCACCGTTGTGTTGACCTCCACCGGCGCATCGATGCGAGCGGCGTATTCCTCGATGAAGGTCGTCACCTCGCCGACAGTCATGAAGCCGTCGGGGTCGTCACCGTCGTATTCGAAGCCGGGCAGCCGGGTCTGCCAGTTGGGAGTCAGGAGATGGAGTGAATCCCATCGCTCCGTCTTCCAGGTGTTGGCCACGTCGCCTCGCTCCAGCACGACATGGTCGACCGAGCGGGTGGAGAGCTCGCGGCTGACAGCGAGACCGGCATGACCGGCCCCGATCACTACCGTTGGGATGCGTGTCACGGGGCCGGGCATCGCCTCAGCTGACGCTGACCGTCACGTTGGTCGGGTTGGTGATGATGTCGAAGACCGCAGAGCGCTTCTGCGACTGTGCGACCAGCGCGTCGATCTCCTGCTCTGTGGCATCCGCGTCGATCTCGTAGTTCACTCGGATGTTGTTGAACCCGTTGCGGACCTCGGGATCACCCCCCAGGATGCCGAGGATGTCCATGTCGCCTTCGATCGTCGCCTTCACGGAACGAAGCTGGATGCCTCGGTTCTGGGCCACGGCTGCCACTCCAGCGGTGAGACAGCTGGCCAGACCCACCAACACGAATTCGACAGGGGTTGCGCCATTGTCCTCGGCCGCGAAGACCTCGGGATGATCGGCTGAGAACTTGAAGGTGGACTTGTGGGTCTGGTTCTCACCCAGGCCGAAGTACTCCTCGACTGTCGACTCGCTGTGGGTGCCGACCATCCACTCGTTGACCGCCCGCCAGGTGAATTGGGCGCCCTCTGGGGCGTCGGCCAGGGCACTGCGGGCGGCCAGCAGAGCCTCGGTGTTCACACCATTGTTGGCCGATCTCTCTTTTGTCGTCGTCATTGCTTCTCCTTGTATCGTCTTGGTCGTGCCCATCCGGAACAGATGAGCGAGATAGGGGGTACGCCGAATAGGCCTCGGGCCCGTGGAACTCCCTGGGTGGCTGGCGTCTACGTCCTCAGTGGATCGACTCTCCCACCCGGGAGCGAAGACACATCGAAGAAAGGTGTGTCGCTGGGTGGTGAATGCTTGGCAGTGCCATGTGTTGCTCCTATCGCTTGTACGCGCTCAGCGAGCGCTGCGAGCGGAACACCGCCGACAGCGGAACTCATCGTTTCAGGCATTGGCACCGATCGAATCGGTTGCCGCGGCTTCACAGGGCCTGTCCCTCCACCGCTCTAGATGAGCGCGTTGTTGGCCCCAAGTAGAGCAGTATCCAGGCGAGTGGTCAAGATCTCGGGCGCTTGTCCCGGCCGGGTCTGCTCGTAGCCTGTTCCTCATGCGCAGCCTCAGGCCAGCCTTGGCCGCGTTGCTCCTTCTCGGCGTGACTGCATGTGCCAAAGGGGGATCCGACGTCACAATGTCGGACATCACAGGTGCCTGGGGGTTGACCGAGGTGGACGACGCGCCAGTCGTCGTTGGGGTCGACGCCGGCAGGGCGCCCTGGGTCGGTATCTACTCGTTTCTCTGGTGGCAGAGGATGGAGGGCGACGACGGCTGCAACACCTTCCTGGCAAGGGATCTCTCGTTTTCTGAGCCTGTCCTGCTCCCGAAAGACACTGTTACCACCACTAGGCGTTGCCTGGACGAACAAGGTGTCGACTTCACGGCGACCGGGTCTTTCGATCGTGTCTTCTACTCCGAGCAGGGAATCACCATCAAGCTCGTGAAGGATCAGATGATCTGGGAGGATGACGCGACGACCCGCACATTCCAGAGGGTCGACGAGGTTCCCTGACATCTCAGGGTGACTCGAGGGTCTTCCCCGATACCCGATCGCTGCCGCCGGTTCAACACTGCCAGCGTGTTCACTTTTCTCCTCTGGCTGCTGCTTCTGGTCATAGCCTGGCCCATGGCGGTGTTGGCCCTGATCCTCTATCCGATCGTCTGGCTCCTCGCCCTTCCCTTCAGGCTCGTGGGCATCTCACTCAAGGCGATCTTCGAGTTGCTGACGGTGTTGATCACGCTGCCGGCCCGGCTCCTGCGAGCTAGGGGTCAGTCCGATCCCGAGCTTCGAGACGCGCCCAGGTCCGGTCTTCGCCAAGCCAGCCCGTCACGGCCAACCCGACTCGCCGGGCGTCCTCGATCAGATCGGCGTCATCAACGACCAACGCAGTGAACTCCTGAGACCACGAGCGCGGTCCCAGCGTGTAAGTGACCCGGCCCCTGAACCCGGTGTCGCTCACTTCCATCGGCTCGAACTCGATGATGACCTCACCGAAGACCGATCTTCCGGCTCCAGGGCTTGACGTGAGTCATCAACCGCAACGACCGCGTGACCCATTGCGACCAGTGGATGGGTGATGCGCCCCGGGCCACTCCCCAATTCCAGGATCGAACCGGTGACATCCAGCTGAGAGTCGATCATCATT
>JBAVPF010000058.1:0-7407 GCA_049692815.1 Acidimicrobiia bacterium | reverse complement strand
CGTAAGAGCCCTCCATCTTGCGTTGCGATACGACCTGTGGGGTGACGATGAGGCCGATCAGTATGAGCGACTGCACCACACCTCCGGTGGCGAGATAGAGAGCGGTCGCGGTGTCCACTTCCGGGATCAGCAGACCGAATCCGATGACGAATCCGGCTCCAACCAGGATCTGAACGACGAGCATGACAGGGAGGAAGAGCCGGGAGCTCATCACCTCCCAGCGCAGCATCGCGCCATAGCTGCGCAGCCAGTTCTCAGGACCGACCCGCTTGATCGGAAGTCCGGCGCCCGACGCTTCAGCGGTCATGGCCGTCCCCGCTCACCTCGCCGGTGAGACGGATGTAGACGTCCTCCAGAGAGGTCGCCCCCAATGCGTACTCCTCCGCCTGCCCGGCGGCGACGAGACCCTGAGCCCACTCGATCCCTCGGTCGGCGTCAGCCTCGGGAATGACCGTGGCCAGATTGTGGCCAACTCTCGTGCTCCCGATCACAAAGTCGGGCTCGACGGGATCCGGAGCCCCCGGAGTCACCATCACCAGCAGCCTCATTCGACCCCGATCCTCTGCTTTGAGCGAGGACGGAGTTCCCTGGGCGATGAGCCGGCCTTCGTTGATCACGGCCAATCGGTCGACGGACTTCTCTGCCTCGAGGACGTTGTGGGTCACAAGGAAGACCGCAGAGCCCTCACCGGCCACCGACCGCACCTGTTCCCACAGAAGGCGCCGCCGCAGGGGGTCGACGTCGTTGGTCGGCTCATCGAGGAAGACGATCGGTCCTGGACAGACGGCCGCCATTGCGAACCCCACCAATCTGCGCACGCCACCGGACAGTTTGGCACCGAAGGTGCCACTCCACTCCCCGATCTCGAGTGCCGCCAGCAGCGCATCGGTTCGACGCCGAACATCTGTCCGTGAGCCCCCTCGGATCAGCCCGGCAACCTCGATGGCCTCGCGAGCCTTGAACGAGTCGATTGGCATCTGAGCCTGAGGCAGATAGGAGCAGAGCTGTCGCGCGGCCGTCGGGTCCTCCACCAGGTCGTACCCACCGAGGGCGATACTCCCGCTGGTCGGTTTGAGCAGGCCCATCACCTGCTTGACGAGCGTCGACTTGCCGGCGCCGTTTGGTCCCAACAGGCCATACACCTCCCCGGGGCCGACCTCCAGCGTGATCCCGTCGTTCGCCGGAGGCGCGTCCTGCTCGTAGACCTTGACCAGGTCGGTGACGGTGAATTTCCATTCGGACAAGATCCGACTCCTAAGACGATCGAACCACGAAACGTAGCCGCACCGAACGGCCCCTGGCCTGGGATAGGAGGCATGATCGTCAGGGTATGGGAAGGCCGGCCGGGTCCGGGAAGAACCCTCCCGTTCGGAGTTCTGCCGCGGTCCATTCAGACCCTTGCCGACGTCGGCAGAGCAGTGCGGTCAGGCCGGATCGACGTAGTCGGCGAGATGCTGACCTGTCAGGGTCGGCCGGTCGGCCACGAGGTCGGCCGGGGTTCCCTCGAACACCACCCGGCCTCCCTCGTGCCCGGCACCGGGGCCGAGATCGATGATCCAATCGGCGTGTGCCATCACGGCCTGGTGGTGTGAGATCACGATGACCGACTTGCCCGAATCCACGAGCTGGTCGAGAAGACCTAGCAAGTGGTCGACATCAGCGAGGTGCAGGCCCCCGGTCGGCTCGTCGAGCACGTAGATCCCGCCCTTCTCCGCCATTTGAATGGCCAGTTTCAGTCGCTGGCGCTCACCACCGGAGAGGGTCGTCAGGGGCTGGCCGATGCTGAGATAGCCGAGCCCGACGTCGGACATCCGCTTCAGGATCTTGTGGGCCGCGGGTGTCTTCGGATCGCCGTCTGCGAAGAACTCCAATGCCTCGGCCACCGACATCGCCAACACTTCAGCGATGTTCCGCCCGCCGAGGGTGTACTCGAGCACGGACGGCTCGAACCTCTTCCCCTCACACATCTCGCAGGTCGTTGCCACGGTGTCCATGAAGCCCAGCTCGGTGTAGACGACACCGGCCCCATTGCAGCTCGGGCAGGCGCCTTCGGAGTTGGCGCTGAACAGGGAGGCCTTCACCCGGTTCGCCTTGGCGAAGCTCTTCCGGATCGAGTCGAGCATCCCCGTGTAGGTAGCCGGGTTGCTCCTCCTCGAGCCACGAATCGGCGTCTGGTCGAAGGACACAACGCCGTCACGCCCGGCCACCGAGCCTTCGATAAGGGAGCTCTTGCCCGACCCGGCCACGCCGGTGATGACCACGAGCACGCCCAACGGGATGTCGACGTCGACGTCTTGGAGGTTGTGGGTGTCGGCCCCCCGGATCTCGAGCTCGCCCAACGGTGTCCTCACCGATTGCCTCAGCGACACCCGGTCGTCGAGATGCCGCCCGGTGATCGTCGCCGACCCTCTCAGGCCTTGGACATCTCCCTCGTACACGACCTCCCCACCGCCGGCGCCGGCGCCGGGGCCGAGATCGACGACATGGTCGGCAATGTCGATCACCTCGGGCTTGTGCTCGACCACCAGGACCGTATTCCCCTTGTCACGCAGCTCGAGGAGAAGCTCGTTCATTTGGCCAATGTCATGCGGGTGAAGGCCGATCGTCGGCTCGTCGAAGACATAGGTCACATCGGTTAGCGACGACCCGAGGTGACGGATCATCCTGGTTCGCTGCGATTCACCGCCCGACAGGCTTCCGGAGGCACGGTCCAGCGAGAGGTAGCCGAGGCCTATCTCCACGAAAGAGTCGAGCGTGTACTGCAGCGCCGCCAGCAACGGGGCAGCCGACGGCTCGTCCAGGTCACGGATCCATTGCGCCAGGTCGCTGATCTGCATGGCACAGACGTCGGCGATGCTGACTCCCTGGATCTTGGAGGACCGTGCCGACTCGCTCAGACGGGTGCCATCACAATCGGGACAGGCCGTGAACGTGGCAGCCCGGTCGACGAACTCCCGAATGTGCGGCTGCAGCCCGTCCCGGTCCTTGGATAGGAACGATTTCTGAACCTTTGGGACCAGACCCTCGTACGTGACGTTGATCCCGTTCAGCTTCACCTTGGTGGGCTCCTTGAAGAGGAAGTCGTTCAGTTCCTTCTTCGTGTATTTGGCAATCGGCTTGTCAGGGTCCAGAAAGCCCGATTCGGTGAACTGGCGCACGGCCCATCCACCCGTCTTGTATCCGGGGATGGTGATCGCACCTTCGGCCAAGGACTTGCTGTCGTCGTAGAGCTGGGTCAGGTCGATGTCGCTGACGGATCCCATTCCCTCGCACCGCGGGCACATTCCGCCCTGATAGACCACGTTCCGCACCACGATCCGCTCGCCCTTGCCCTTGTCCACGGTCATCGCCCCGCTCGCAGTTCTCGTGGGGACGTTGAAGGCGAAAGCGGTGGGTGGGCCGATCTGGGGCTGCCCGAGCCTGCTGAAGAGGATGCGAAGCATCGCATTGGCATCGGTGGCGGTGCCGACCGTGGAACGGACATTGGCGGCCATGGGCTCCTGGCCGACGAGGATCGCCGTGGTCAGGCCGTCGAGCACGTCGACGTCGGGACGGGCCAGGCTGGGCATGAAGCCCTGGACGAAGGCGCTGTACGTCTCGTTGATCAATCGCTGCGACTCGGCGGCGATCGTGTCGAAGACGAGCGAGCTCTTGCCCGACCCCGACACACCGGTGAACAGGGTGAGCCGGCGCTTGGGGAGCTCGACGCTCACGTCCTTGAGATTGTTCTCCCGAGCGCCTGTCACCCGGATCACATCGTGGCTGTCGGCCAATGGATCGTTGGCCACGTCGGTCAGCTCCTCACCGGCCCCGCCACCCACGCGCGTGTTGTCGGCAATCGAACGTCCCCGTACCCGTTGCAGCGAGCCTCGGCGACGTGAAGCTCGAAGAGGACGTAGCGCTCGGCCGGCTCATAGCCGGCCGAGGCGGCGACCGACGAGCGAACCGCCGGGTCCTCGACTACGAAACCGCGACCAACCACATGGAACTCGCCACCTGTGCCGGCGTTGTCGGGGACACCGTTGTGCATCGCGAACAACTCTCGCTCCCTGATGTCTCTCCCCTTGGGCGACGTAGGCTCCATGAACAGGTACAACCCGGATTCGGTGAAGATCGGGGTGACCGGATGCACCCTCGGAGCACCCGACTTCCGGACCGTTGCCAGATACGCAGGTGCCTCCGTAAGCCTGCTTCTTCCGAACGTCGCCAGATCCGGTTGACCTCTGGCGAACTCGCCCCAGCAGGCGGATTGATCGCGAGCGTCGGTCACCATCACCTCGGCAGGATCACATGACCGGGGGCTGGTCGATCCTGATCAGGTTCCCGGAGGGGTCGCGTACGGCGAAGTCCCTGGTCCCCCAGGGCTGATCGGCCGGCTCCGACACTATCTCCGCGCCTGCCCCGCGCACCTTCTCGAACACCGCATCGAGGTCGTCTGCGTGGAAATGGACGCCGTTGAGCGCCCCCTTGGCCACCAGGGAGGTCACAGCCTCGCCGTCGGCAGGACTGCCGTTCAGGTAGTTGGTGAGGACTATCGAGACTCCAGGCTGTGAGGCCGATCCAACCGTGATCCAGCGAAACCCGTCGTTGGCCACGTCGTTGCGCAGTTCGAGACCCAGTGTGTCCCTGTAGAAGGTGAGAGCAAGGTCGGGGTCGGTGACGATGACGAAGCATGTGGAGAGCGATATGTCCATGTCCTGCAACCTACGAAGCCGCCGCCAGGTGCGCTTCTCCGATCCTGCTCTGTTTCCCACCGGGACGTGTGAGGTCGCGGGCTATGCAGCCCGGCACGTTCGCCAGGTCACTGTGATCGCGTTTCCGGTAGGCGCTCGGCGTCTCTCCCACCATCTCGGTGAACCGAGCGCTGAAGGAGCCGAGGGAGCTACAGCCGACCGCCATGCAGACCTCGGTGACAGACATGTCACCCCCACGCAGCAATGCCTTGGCCCTCTCTATGCGCCGGGTCATCAGATACGCGTACGGGGTCTCACCGTATGCAGCCCGGAACCGACGGGAGAAGTGTGCCGGTGACATGAGCGCGGCACGGGCGATGGCCGCGACGTCGAGCGGGCGCTCATACTCACGGTCCATGAGGTCACGGGCACGTCGCAAGTGGGCGAGGTTGGCGAGGTCGTCCGGCGTCACGATGTCAGGGTAGTGAGAAGCGGGCAGCCCCGATTCTCGTCAGGGTCAACGCCGGGCCTGGCGCCGTCCGATGAGCACCGGCCGTTGGGACCACCGCGGCGCGATCACGTCGACGTCCCCGAAACCCCCGCGGTGCAGCACCTCGAGGTTGAAGTCCAGCGACGCCCTCCGGTAGGTGTCCGGGTCGGCTCGTCCGATGTCCTGACGTTGATTGCATTCGAGAACCAGGATCGGGGCGATCTCTCTCAACTCAGACACCAGTTGGACCATCTCCTGTTCCTCCAGGTAGTAGAGCGAGCAGAGCGCGGTCACCATGTCGAATGAGCCCAGCCCGAGACGGGTGACGTCCCTCATGTCTCCGTGACAGCCCGAATAGGGGTAGAGGCGACCGTCGGACCACTCATAGGCCTGCTTGAGGCGAAACCCCTGGACGACACGCTCCACATTGAGCTCGATGCCAACGACCTCTCGCGCCCCGTGCCGCAGCATCTCGAGGCCGTTATGACCATTGTTCGCCCCCAGGTCGAGGACCCTCATACCCGTTGGGTCGGGAAGCGACCTGCGCAGCAGTGACTCCCAGCGCCCCCATCCGGTACCGAGACTCCAGATCGGGCCGGTGCGGATGCCCGCCCCGAGATATGCCGGTGAATAGGCACCGAAATACTGGGAGAGCTTTCGGGAACGGGCCATCGTTCGCAATCCCGAGTAGGTGGGGTAGGTGGTCTCAAAGACGCGGTTGAAAGACTCGACATCCTTGTCCGCCAGGAATCGGAACCCTTCCCAGGGAAGCCCCGGATGCTCCGACGCTGTCGTGAAGTCGACCCACCACGGCTTGCCACTGGAATCGACGACGACCATCTCGGGGTGGAACCCACCCAGAACGAACCCCGCCCGGTGGATTCGGTGCATCTCGTCACCGAGAGCCATCACGGTCTCACGGGGGAGTTGTCGGGTGACGTGCCACGAACCGACGAAAGACGTGACCAGGGCCGGCTCGTGAAAATCGATGTCGAGCACCTCCGGCACGGAGACTCCCGCCAGGCCCAGGCGGTGGAGAACGTTGAGTTCGTTGAGAAACACGCCGGTTCGCCCGGCATAACTCCTGCGAACCTCTCCTGGCCGAGTGCGGTCCGCCAAGACCTCGACGACGGTCGAGTCGTGGCTCTCGATACGTCCAAGCCCCGCCGTCGCGGGCTCGAGTTGCGAAGTGCGGTCTGCCCTCCTTCTCCGACCGAGCAGGGTGATCTCGTCTCGTCGACGGAGCCAGCGTCGCATTCGAGTCCTTCTCACGAAGACCTGACCGACGGAGTCGAGGTGCCCGTAGCCGACGACGGCGACGCGCCAGACGAAGGTCAGAAGGGGGGCGAGGACAGCTGCCTCGAACAGCTTCACCGTTCCCAACGCGCCGAGGCGTCGGCACGTGCGTAGGAACCCTGGGACCCTCGTCACGGGGATTCGGCTCCGTCCGCCGGCCACGACGCGGACGCGCTCGGTTGTGTCGGGCGCAAGGCCAACCCAACTAGAACTCCCACTTTGTCCATCCGCACCCCTGGCTGTCGCCTCTACGCCTGACCTCGTGAAGAGGCACCACGTCTGCCCGACTTGTTCAGATCAGATCAAGGTACGAATCGGTTTGGCAGCAGCCTGTTAGCGGATTGCCAGAATTTGGCCAGAAAGCGAAGCGATCAGCGGTCGGCTCTCGCGAGGACGATGTCGATCCGGGGCCCGGGCCCCGAGCGCCTGACGCTCACCCGTCCGCCCATCGTCTCCACGAGACGTCGCGCCAGCGGCAGACCCAGGCCCTGGCTCGTTTCCGTATCCGGGGAGAACAAGGAGTCGAGGCTCATCGACGGCGGAAAGCCCTCACCCTCGTCCGAGACGCTGATGGTGGCCGAATCCAGCCCGACCTCGAGATCGAGCTCGACCCGGCCGCCGCCATGCCGTAAGGAGTTGTCGAGAAGGACATCGAGAGCGTGTATCAGCATCGATCGACTCGCCCTGACCTCTGGGGTGCCCTGTCCCGAGTCGATCGACAACTCACGATCGGCCGCGGCGAATTGCCTGCCCCATTTGGCCTTCAGCTCGGCGAACAACTCCGCCAGACTCAGTGACGTCTGCCCACCATCGCGCCGCCTGGCGATCGACAACAGGTCGTCGATCGTCTTCTCGAGCCGATCGAGGTCCTCCAGCGCCTCACGCAGAACCTCCGCGGGGTCCTCCCTGGGAAACTGCAATTCGGTCTCGAGCGCGGTTCGCATACCG
>JBAVPF010000057.1:0-5686 GCA_049692815.1 Acidimicrobiia bacterium | reverse complement strand
GGGCCGGCCCGTCGCGCTCGACGTGCATCCCAAGTTCGCTGTGGCTCAGGGGGCTGCGCTGAGCGCCGGCGTCGAGCCAGAGTCGGTCCCGGTGCCGGTTCTCCCGCCGATCCCGGCAGTCGCAACGTCGGAGGAACCCGTCCCGAAGACGGTGGTGGCTGAAGAGGTGGAGCCAACTCCGACGTCACGTCGGTGGATTTTTCCTCTGGTGGGGTTGATCCTGGTGGCGGCTGTGGCACTCTATATCTGGCAGCCGTGGAGTGGGGAGGAAACTCCTGAGCCGATCGCGGCCGACGTGACCGCGACCACGGCCCCCATAACCACGACAGAGGCCGCGACCACGGTCCCCGTAACCACGACAAAGGCCGTGACCACGACGGCAACCCCGGCGCCGGCCAGTGAGCCGGTTTTGACCGCGTCCGAACAAGTATCGACTGCTCCTCTGGCTTTGGACGGCAAGATCACGACCCATTGGGCGTCCGGGGCCCCACCACCACAATGGATAGAACTCGACTTCGGCGACGAACGCGTAGTGACCGGGGTACGCCTCGTGACCGACCAGGATCCACCCGGCTTCACCCGACACATCATCTATGGGCGGATAAATGGAGAGTTGCAGGTGTTGGCCACCCTGAATGGAGACACCGACACCCTGGAGTCTCTCACGGTCAAGATCGACCCGCCGGCCACCGTGACCTCCATTCGGGTGGAGACCATCGACAGTCCCTCCTGGGTCAGCTGGGCCGAGATCGACGTAGTAGAAGCAGAGTGAGCATTTTCCCCGTTCACCGGGGACCGAAGCTAGCGACGGTAGGGAGCGCTTTGGGAGGAGGCCTACACCTGCCGGGCCCTGGTTACCTCATACCCCCCGAGCACGGAGAGGGCCGCAACGGTGATGTTCACCGAGACCAGTGACCCGGTTGCACTTGTGTGGGTCTCGTCGTGTGGGCTGGGTCTGGAGTTATCGATCGCCTCTGCCCAGCCCTTCTCATGGTTCCTCAGAGTTCCCTGTTTGGGAGTTTGTGGACTCCGATGAGAGGCATCGACCCCTCATTACCCGGCGCAACCGCCCCGTCACGGGGCGGTTCTACGGGTGGGCCCTAGTGGACTTGAACCACTGGCCTCTTGCGTGTCGAGCAAGCGCTCTACCAGGCTGAGCTAAGGGCCCTCAGTTGTCAGAGGCGAACCTCCTTGGAGGCGAGCCTCTCTCGAGGCGACGACCGGAATCGAACCGGTGTAACGGGTTTTGCAGACCCGCGCCTAACCACTCGGCCACGTCGCCGGATCGTCGTTTGAGCGGAAGACGGGATTCGAACCCGCGACCTCAACCTTGGCAAGGTTGCGCTCTAGCCAACTGAGCTACTTCCGCACGGGAGTGACAGAGTGTACTCCCGGGTATCGGTCAACCAAAAGGCCTATGAGCCGGTCGAACCGAACCCGCCAGAGCCCCTCGACGTCTCGTCGAGACCGTCCACCTCGACCCATTCGACGTCCGGGATGGGGACGATGGCCAGTTGGGCGATCCGCTCTCCCCGGCGGAAGGTGATGGGCTCGGTGCCATGGTTGATCAGCAGGACGCTGATCTCTCCCCGGTAGCCGGAGTCGATGAGGCCGGGCCCGTTGACCACGCCGATCCCGTGTCGTGCCGCGTGACCGGATCGTGGAAGGACCAGTCCGGCGTGGCCCGCCGGTATGGCGACCGCCAGACCGGTGGCCACCGATGCACGCTCCCCCGCCTCCAGGGTCACGTCGTGACGTGCGTGCAGGTCGACGGCCGCATCGCCGGAATGGGCGGCCCGCGGAATTGGCAGTTCCAAATCGAGCCGGGTGAAATTAACCTGCATATGTCGAGGGGCCATCGGGCGGGCGGCCTGACTGTAAGCGAGCGACCCGATGACTGCGACAACCAAGCCTTCCAAGCGCCGGGACGGAAGTCGTCCGCGCCCGGTCAGGTTCTTCTCTATGGAGACACTGGGCTTCTCGGACGCCAAGTCCACCTGGTCGGACAGCCCTCTTCCCATACCCATGCAACTCCAGATGACGGAGACTGCACCGGCTCCCGAACCGGATCCACTCGCCGACTGGGAACCACAGGACATCGCACCACGTCTCGCCGGCGGCAACATACGTTGGGGCGTCGTCACCACTCTGATCGTGCTCATCGTGGCCGCGCTCGGGCTCAGCTTCTGGGCCTATCAACGCACGGCAGCGCGCGACGATGTGCCTATCGAAGCGTCGCTGGGCGACGACATCGACGGGCTCCTCGCTTCGCTGGGCAGTCTCGAAGCGTTGAATGATGCGCTGGTAGCCGAGACCCCAGGTCTGGAGAGCATCGACATCGGCGACGTCGACGCGGCGGCACGGCAACTGTTCGAAGCCGGAGGCGAGCTGCCCCATAGCCAGACCGAAGCCAGGTACCTGGCCGCCGGAGCAGCCGGGTCCGCTCTCGACGGTGTGCGGCTCGCCGGAGAGGCACGCTCATATCTCCTGGCGGTGGCACCGCTCCTCGATGCCCCGGCGCTCGAGACAGACCCTTCGGTGATCGCACTCGACGATGCCGTCCGCGCTTTCGGAGACTGGCAGCTGTGGTTCGACGAGGTCAGGACGGCCCTCCCGGACAACGTCCTCTCCAGCGCGACCGAGCAACTCGACGTGCTCTCCGGCGACCTCACCTCGATCCTCGGCGACTACATCGACGGCCTGCGGGAGGACGACCAGGCGGCGGCTGCCGCCGCCGTTGGCGAGCTGTCCTCGCGTCTCGATGACGTTCACGCCATGCTCGACGGCTCGCTGGGACGGACCTGGGACCTGGTGGGCCAGCGGATCAGCGAGACGCGGGACGCCCTCGCCCAGCTTCAGGGACTCTGAGCTCGGGCGCGCTCCAGGGCGCGAAACTTTCCGCAATAGCCCCTAGCGAACATATGTTCGATCCCTTAGCCTGTGGCGGATGGCCGGGCCCGGAGCAGCGAGCAACATGGAACTGTGGCGATTGCTCGAGGTCTATCGGCAACGTTATCGGATCGAGGATCGGCTGGGGCCCCTCCACGGTCTGGAGAAGTCGATCCGCCGGCGAATGGTTCGCTCA
The DNA here is from genome assembly GCA_049692815.1 of Acidimicrobiia bacterium. Lineage (GTDB taxonomy): Bacteria > Actinomycetota > Acidimicrobiia > Spongiisociales > ZC4RG35 > JANQRA01. Next base: position 2,601 of record JBAVPF010000057.1, on the reverse strand, counting down.
ACGGGGCTCTCCCGCACCATCGAGATTCTCGAAACGGAGCTGGCACGCGTCCGGAGTGAGCTCCAGGCCGTCGAGACCGAGATCGAAGGGAGTCGGGCCACCGGGGCACTCCTGATATCGGAGATCATCGACCAGGTCCGTGAGGACATGGGCGAGGCCTGGTCGCCTTCGGCGGTTCGTGGTTTCCGGGTATGGCGAATCGAGGCCGGGCGGGTCATGGGCAACCAGGTGTGCTGGCCGGAGCCGAGCCTTGCCGGTGTCTGCCTGCGGGAAGTGCCCGGTGACGACGTGCCGCATGCGGTCGACCGGTGCGGGCCGCCGGCGTGTGGCATCTACGCGGTCAAGCACCTCACGATGCTTCCCGACGAGGTGGCTGCGGGCCGCATCAGCCGGTCGATGGTGGGCGTGGTGGCCATGTCCGGGAAGGTCGTGGAGCACGAGCAGGGCTACCGGGGAGCCCGCGCTCGGGTGGTAGCCGTGGTGGCGAACGGCGAGGGCAAGACAATCGTGACCGACCATCCCGAGATGATCTCCTCGCTCTTCGACGACCCCCTCGGAACGTTGTCGGCGCTGGGAGACAGCACATGTGATGACGGGTCGACGGTTCGAGCCTTTCTCGAATCGTCGCGAAGAAAGGAGGAGCAATGGATATCGGAGCCGAATTGAGGGTGATCGAGGTCGAGGAGATCGAGCTCGAAACGCCACTTCCGGTCGAGGCCGAAGACACGAGAGTCGAGTCAGGGGGCGACGTAAGGCAAGAGTCGTGACCGGGCCGATGCTCAGTCGGCGGATTCGAGGGCGGCCACTTCCTTCTCGAAGTCGGCCGCGTCCTGGAACTCCTTGTACACCGAGGCGTACCTGAGGTAGGCGACCTCGTCGAGATCGCGGAGGTGGCCGAGCACCAGACGCCCGATGTCCTCGGAGCTCACCTGAGGGCCGGACCCGCGCAACACCTCCTCGATCTCGTCGACGACACCTTCGATGTCCGAACCTGAGACCGGGCGATCGGCGAAAGCGGCCGAGATCCCCGAGGCGAGCTTGAGGGAAGAGAACGGCTCCAGCCGGCCCGAGCGCTTCATCACCATGAGTTGGGGCTCGAGACGCTCATACGTGGTGAACCGATGCTGACATGCCTCACACTGGCGGCGACGACGGATCGACACACCGCTCTCGGCGGGTCTGCTGTCGATCACGCGGGTATCGGCGGTGCCACAAGAGGGGCAGAGCATCACCCCAGGGTAAACCCCTGGTTGTCGTCAGGTCTTCGGGATCTGGAGAACCTGGCCGGGCACGAGGGAACTGTTGGTGACACCGGACCGCTCCATGATCGCCTGTATCAACGGTCGGACATCCTCGCCGTCGGCGATTCGGTCGGAAGCGATCTCCCACAGGGTGTCGCCCGGCTGGACGACGTACTCGATGGCCGGCCCGGGTGGGGTCTCGGCGTCGGCAGCCCCTCCGATCAGGAGAAAGACTATGCAGACGGTTGCAAGGAGCACGGACAGCTGAACGGAAAGCTGTGATCGTGTGTACTGCATGTCTCCCTCCTGATCGGGCCCGCTTGTCTTGCTGGATGACGTTCGTGTTGACCGAACGCACGTTCGATACACTACCGAACAGCTGTTCGATGTCAAGACGGATTTCTCCCTGTCTGCCGGACTCGCCGGGCCCTCGCTCGAAGGTGAGCGGAATCCGGCCAAATGTGGCGTGACGTACCCCGGGTTCGGGATTGGATCGAACAGGTGTTTGGTGACGAGGTCGTCGGTGATTAGGCTGACGAACATCCGTTCGAGGAGGAGTCAACATGCTGACAGAGCGACAGCAACAGGTTCTCGACTACATCAAGACGACCGTTGAGGAACGTGGCTATCCGCCCTCGGTCCGTGAGATAGGAGAGGCCGTCGGGCTCAGCTCCCCCTCCTCGGTCCACGCACAGCTCAACTCTCTTGTCGCTGCGGGCATGATCAAGAAAGACCCCTCCAAGCCCAGAGCGATCATGATCACCGACGATGCACCTGCCCGGACGGCCGGCAGCAACGACCACAAGACCCGGGACGTGCCGATCCTCGGTCGCATCGCCGCCGGCACCCCCATCCTCGCAGCCGAGCAGGTCGAGGATGTCATCACTCTTCCGACAGAGCTCGTCGGCGACGGCCCCGTGTTCCTCCTCGAGGTCAAGGGTGACTCGATGATCGAGGCCGGCATTCACGAAGGCGACCTGGTCGCCATCCACAAGCAGCCCGACGCCCGCGACGGTGAGATCGTCGCCGCCCTCGTAGACGGCGAGGAGGCAACGGTGAAACGCCTTCAGCGCAAGGACGGAAAGGTCTATCTGATCTCGGAGAACCCTGCGTACGAGCCGATGGTGTTCACCGGCGGAGTCGAGCTGATCGGGAAAGTGGTCAGCGTTCTCCGACGCTACCCCTGAACGAGTACTCGGCCGGCCCCCTCAGCCAGGCGACTCCGTCCCTGAACTCCACCTCACCCTGGCCTCCGGGCACCCGCACCGCGATCGGGCCTTGTAGACGATCGGTCTTCGTGGCGACGAAGGCTGCCGCCACCATCCCGGTGCCGCAGGCCAGCGTCTCTCCCACTCCCCGC
>JBAVPF010000056.1:0-7504 GCA_049692815.1 Acidimicrobiia bacterium | reverse complement strand
GCCCGAGACGGTCGATCAGTTCGCCCGCTGCCACATCCGGCGGGTTCTTGAAGACACTGCCGGCGTTCAGCGTTCCCCCGGGCTGATTCTCCTTTCGCCACCGTGTGACCTCCCTCATCAGCCTGCGCCCCTCGTCCGGATCGCCGCGACGGGCATGGAAGGACGCCGACTCGACCAGTTGGCGGGCACCGATATTGGAATGGCGATAGGACAACTCCAGGTCGGAGACAGTCGCGACACGCCTCTCCCCCGTCTCCAGGTCGACGATCGAGGCCTCCAGAAGCCGATCCGCGGTCTCGACCCCGAAACAACCGGCGTTCTGCCTGACCGCACCACCAACCGAGCCGGGGATGCCGACGAAGAACTCCAGATCGGTGAGCCCCGAGTCGACTGCCGTCCGTGCCACCCGTGACAGGGGTGCCGCTCCCCCCGCGGTCACGATCTCCTCCTCGACCTCGACACCCAGGAAGTCGCCCACCAGATGGACAACCAATCCGTCGAATCCCTCGTCGGAGACCAACAGGTTCGAGCCGCGTCCGAGGACGAGGACCTCACAAGTAGAGGTGAGCCCGCTGGAGATGAGGTCGTCGAGCTCGTCACGGGTGCGGATCTCGGCGAACAGGCGTGCCGGGCCGCCTGTCTTGTAAGTGGTCAGCGGGCCGAGTGGCACATCCCGGCTCAACAACCCCTTGTCGACCAGCAGATCAACGGTGCTCATGGGCGCTCGTCGATGATCGGGGCCAACTCGTTGTGCAGAAGGGTTATGTCACCTGCTCCGATGCTGAGCACCAGATCACCCGGCTCCACCCTCGGTGCGATGAACTCTGCGAGATCGCGGCGACTCGCAACGTACTCCACGTTGCCACCTACCGCCCGCACCGCCCGGGCGATCAGATCACCGGTCACACCGGGGACCGGTGCCTCCCGGGCTCCGAACACGTCGGTGACGACCACGACGTCTGCTTTGGAGAGGGCCGCCCCGAACTCGTCGCTGAACCTGTCTGTCCGCGAATAGAGGTGCGGCTGGAAGACAGCCCAGATCCGCCCTTCCGTCGTCGACGCCGCTGCTTCGAGGACAGCTGCCACCTCGGTCGGATGATGGGCATAGTCGTCGTACAGCATGACACCGCGAACGGTTCCCCGGTGCTCCCATCGCCGTCCAACTCCCCGGAACGACGAAAGACCCAGAGCAGCTTGCTCTACATCGCGCCCCATCTCGCCGAGGAGTGCGAGGGCGCCGGCGGCGTTCAGAGCGACGTGGCGCCCGGGTTGAGGGACGGTCACCCGCCATCGGCCTCTGGCCGATCGAAGCGTGAAGGAGACCGCGCCGTGACCCGGCTCGAAGTCGGCGAGCACCCAGTCGGCCGACTCGTCGAAGCCGTAGCTGAGTGAACCGGCCTTGTCGGCAACCCTTCCCGAGCCAGGATCGTCGCGACATGCCAGAACCGGGCCGGAGACACGGCCGGCCACTCCGATGAAGCTCTCCTCCATTTCGCCCGGGGTGACGAAGTGGTCGACGTGCTCGTGCTCCACGTTGGTGACGACCAGACCGACGAGTGTGAGGCTCTCGAAGGTACGGAAAGCCTCGTCGGCCTCCAGGACGAGCAGAGCGTCCTCGCCCAGATGGCCGTTGGTCCCGGCTTCGACCAGATCCCCTCCCACGATGAACGAAGGATCTTCGCCAAGGGCGCGCAGTGCCGTGATCAACATGGCGGTAGTCGTCGTCTTGCCATGGGTCCCGGTTGCCCCGATCGTCGGGATCTCCTCGGTGATTGCCGCCAGGAGACGCGGGCGGCGCCAGACCTCGATCCCCTCCTTGCGGGCTGCCTCCAGTTCCTCGTCGTACTCTGGCACCGCGGAGGAGGCCACGACCAACCCGGCGCCGACCACCGCTTCCGGGTTGTGCCCGATGGACACCTTCATCTCCAGATCGGCCAGTGCGTCGAGGGTGGCGCCGCCCCGAAGATCGGATCCCGACACCTCATGCCCTTTGCCCAGGAGGAGTTTGGAGATGGCGCTCATACCGGCGCCACCGGCGCCCACGATGTGTATCCGGCCGGCGGGAAGGCTCATCTGGCGGCCTCGATCATCGCTTCGCCGATGGTAAGCGCGGCCCGGGGCCGGGAAATGGCACTTGCGCAGGCACTCATCGCCTCCAGTCGCGCCGGCTCGCCGAGTGTGGCGGTCACCGCGGATCCCAGGTCGCCGAGCGAGCCCTCGTCGAGCACCCGGCTGGCGCCCGACCGCTCCAGGAACGTGGCGTTCTCGACTTGATGTCCACCGGACCCGAAGCTCCCCGGCACGAGAATCGACGGTGTGGCGGTCGCCGTCAGCTCGGCGACTGCGCCTCCCGCCCTCGCGATCACGAGATCAACGGCCGCATAGAACAAATCCATCCTGTCCTCGAATCCGACGCGTCTCCAGACGACACCCGGCGGGCAGGGACGTGAGCTCATGGCCCCGACGTGGTCGGGACCGGTGAGGTGCACGAGACTCAACGGGCCGGCGGCCCACCCTCCCACCATTCCGGCCACCGCCTCGTTGAGCACCCCTGCCCCCAGCGAGCCTCCGAAGACCCCGAGCACGGAGTCGGCGCCGTCCAACTCGTATCGACTCATGGCCTCGGGACGGAGAGCTGCTCGGTCGAACGACCAGAAAGGCTCCCGCAGCGGGTTGCCCACCCAATTCCCCCGGCTCAGGCCCTTGGTCTCCGGGAAGGACACGAAGCTGTCCCGGGCCCAGCGGGCGGCGACCCTGTTCGCCAAACCTGCCGAGGCGTTCTGCTCGGCATTGAAGAACGGGACCCTTCGTGACCTGGCGGCGAGCCCGGTCGGGATGGTGACATACCCTCCCATCCCGAGGACGACCCGGGCCCCGGATCGGTCGATGACCTCCGTGATGGACCTCTTGGCTCGCATCACCACTCCGGGAATGCGGAGGTTGGCGAGGGTCAGGCTTCTCTTCAGACCGGTGAGCTCCACCCGATGAAACCGGAAGCCCTCGGCCGGATACACCTCTGCCTCGAGTCGATCGCCACCGACGTAGATGATCTCGTCACGGTGCACCCCGAGATGCAGCAGCGCCTCGCCCACGGCAAGTCCGGGAAAGACATGACCGCCGGTTCCCGCGGCGGCGATCATGAACGTCAAAGGTCTCCCCCTAGCCCGAGTTACGGGAGGAAGCACGGTGTCTCTTCGACGGAGTCGGCCCACCCGCGCCCGAGTTTGCGGAGGAAACACGGGGTGTGTTCGACGAAGTCGATGACACGTCGATCCCCCTCTGGGCGATGTTGACCAGGATCCCGACCGCTCCCATCGACACCGCCAGGGCGGTCGACCCGTACGAGACGAACGGGAGGGCGATGCCCGTTATCGGCATGACCCCCAGGACCCCACCGATATTGACCAGGGCCTGGAAGGAGAGCCAGGCGGTTATCCCAGCGGCCAGCATTCGCCCGAATCCGTCCGGAGCGCGCTGTGCCACAACCCAGCCGGCGCCCGCCAGCGCGATGAAGAGCCCGATCACGGTGAGTCCCCCGACCAACCCGGTCTCCTCGCCGATGATGGCGAAGATGAAGTCGGTGTGGGCATTGGGCAGATAGAACCAGCGCGCCCGGGAGGCGCCCAGCCCGACACCGAACACCCCGCCGTTGCCCAACGCGTAATACCCCTGGATCACCTGGTAGCCGTGGCCGGACGGGTCGGCGTAGGGATCGAGGAACGAGTCGATTCGACTGGCCCGGTAGTCGGCATCGAACGCCAGGTAGGTCACTGCCAGCACGGCGAGGAGGCCGAGGATCATGACGAACTTCATCGGTGTCTCGCTGGCGATGATCACCGCCATCGCCGCCGCTCCGATGACGATCAACGTTCCCAGGTCGGGCTGGCGGATGAGAAGGGCGCCGACCAGGCCCATGGTGGCCACCACCGGCACCAGGAAATGGCCGAATCTGGTGAGGAGCTTCACCTTCTTCTCCAGGAGATAGGCCAGGGCGAAGACCACGGTGACCTTGGCGAGTTCCGACGGTTGGAAAGAGTTGAGGCCGGGGACCGGGAGCCAACGCTTCGCCCCACCGACCGTGATGCCAGAGAACTCGACCGCGACGAGAAGACCCAGGGTGAGGAGCAGTGATGGAAGGGCGATCTTTCGATAGACCCGATATGGGATTCGCGATGTGATCAGCAGGGCGAGCGTGCCCAACCCGACTCCGAGAAGCTGTCGCTTGACGAAGCGCCATTGGGACCCGGTCTCGTTCAGGGAGACCGCAGAAGACGCCGACATGGTGACCCCGAGGCCGACCACGACGAGCACCACGACCAGCACCAGCAATGTGGTGGTGGCTCGATCGTTCATCTTCTGACGTGCCAGCTTGTCACGGGCCGCGGCCCTCACCTTGGCCAGGGATGTCACATTCGCGGTCATTCGCCTCCTCCAAGACGTTGCAGTACGAGCTCTTTGAACCGATCGCCGCGGCTCCCGTAGGAGTCGAACTGGTCGAAACTGGCGCAGCCCGGGGCGAGGAGCACCGTGTCACCCGGTTCGGCCGCTCTCGCAGCCGCCTCCACCGCTATCTCGAGCGTGCCGGCCAAACGACCGCGCTCACCGGCCGCATCGACGAGCTCAGGGCCCGCTTCTCCGATGCCGACGAGCATCTTCACATTTGGCTCCTCGACGATCGGTGTCAGGTCGATGCCCTTGGCCAGGCCACCGGCAATGAGGATCACGGAATCGTGCGCTCTTATCGAGGCCACTGCGGCGTGCGGGTTGGTGGCCTTCGAGTCGTCGACCCAACGGACGCCGCTCGCCTCGGCGATCAGCGTCCTCCGGTGGGCACCGGGTTGGAACCCGATTGCGCCGCGGGCGACACCGTCCGCGCTGGCTCCCATGTGCAGCGCCAATGAAGCGGCACAGGCGAGATTGACCAGGTGCGTCCGATCTTGCGATTGCAGCTCGGAGACATCGACCGCCACGTCGCCGACAACCAGACAAGAGCCGTCGAAGCCGCCGCCACCCTCAGGGACGTGTGTTCCGGACACCGGGTAGAGACGGGAGGGCGCTGCTTTCGCCAGCGCGGTGGCGCCCTCGTCGTCGGCGTCGTAGACGAGCAGGTCGTCGGCGGTCTGGTTGGCGTAGATGAGCCCCTTCGCCTCCCGGTACGAGTATGGGGAGCTGTGCCAATCGAGATGATCCATGGCGACATTGGTTATCGCCGCCGCCTCCGGGTGGAACGTCTCGGTGAAGCGGAGTTGGAAGCTGGAGACCTCGACGACGAGCACATCGAACCTCGACTCCGTGTAGTCCGAGAGAGGGGACCCGATGTTGCCCGTGGCAGGGGCGTCGAGACCACTGGCGTCGAGCATGGCAGCGGTTGCCTCGGTGACGCTGGTCTTGCCGTTGGTGCCCGTGACCGCCGCCACCGGAGCCTGTACATGCCGGAATGCGAACTCGATCTCACTCCAGACCGGCACCCCGCTCTCCAGGGACTCGGTGATGGGGAGGGCCCGCTCCGGGAAGCCGGGGCTGGTGACCACGAGGTCGACCCCGTCGAGGAGGATCGCGTCCCATGCCCCCGAGGCGACGCCCATCCCGGCGTCGAGGGCCCCCACCGGGTGCTCGTCGTACATGGTCACCGACATGCCCAGTCTCTGCGCCAGCCGCGCCGCGGCCCGGCCGGAGACACCTGCACCGAGGATCAGGGCCCGTGTCACAGGATTCCCTCCAGCCGGAGGAAGTCTGCATAGAACAGGCCGAGGCCGAGTGCCACCCCGATGCCGGTCAGTATCCAGAAGCGGATGACCACCGTGGTCTCCGGCCAGCCGCCGAGATCGAAGTGAAAGTGTATGGGTGCGATCCGGAAGACCCTCTTCCCGGTGAGCCGGAAGCTGGCAACCTGGATGATCACCGAGAGGGTCTCGGCGACGAAGATCCCCCCGATCAGGGCCAGCAACAGCTGCGTGTTGGTGAGTAGCGCCAGGGCGGCGAGCAATCCCCCGATCCCCTGGCTCCCGACATCGCCCATGAAGATCTTCGCCGGCGGCGCGTTCCACCACAGGAAGCCGAGAAGGGCGCCGAGCATCGCCGCGGAGATGGTGGCCAGCTCGAGTGGCGACAAGGCGTGATAGATCGGGTCGACCCGGAATCCACTCGAGTTCCTGAACTGCCAAAAGGAGATGATCGTGTAGGCCCCGATCACGAGGGCCGAGGATCCGGCGGCGAGCCCGTCCATGCCGTCCGCCAGGTTCACACCGTTGGCGGCGCCGGTGAGCATCAGGAGCACCCAGACCACGAAGAAGACGCCGAGATCGATCCCGAGCGGCCGCACGAACGAGATTTCTGTGACGATGCCCGCCTTCGACGCCAGGAAGGCGAACAGCCCCGCTATCGCGATCTGCCCCCCGAACTTGGCAGTTTTCGACAATCCCAGGCTGCGTCGCCGCGTGTACTTGACCCAGTCGTCGAGAAAGCCGACGAAAGCCATGCCGACCAACGCCAGGATCGCCAGCCAGCCACCGTCACCGAACGGGATGACCTCGACTGTGAAGCCTTTGTCGGGAGTCCACAACCTCATGTGGGAGAGAAACCACCCGATGGCTGCCGCGAAGACGAACACCACCCCGCCCATGGTCGGTGTCCCCTGTTTGTGCCCGTGCTGGCCCTGAATGTCCTCCTGGATGAACTGGCCGATCCCGCGGCGCCGCAGCAGCCTGATGGCGTAAGGCGTCCCAAAGATGGAGATGACCAGGCCCAGGGCGGCGGCGACCAGGAGGCGAATCACTGTGACATCCTCCCCCGAGCCCTCGCGGGACCCGCGGACTCTCGTCGCCGGGCCAGGGCCCCTGCCGCGACCACCCGATCATCGAACTCGACCTTCTCGTCCCCCACCTGCTGGTGGGTCTCATGTCCTCTGCCCAGTATCAGGACCACGTCTCCGTCGTCCGCCGCATCGATGGCCATGTCAATCGCTGAGCGCCTATCGATCTCGAGTAGATGAGCCGAGCCGGGCACCAGGCCAGATGAGACCGCGCTCAAGATGTCGGCCGGGTCCTCATTGCGCGGGTTGTCGCTGGTGATCACACACAAGTCCGCCGACGAGACCGCCGCACCCATGGCAGGCCGCTTCCTCCGATCGCGGTCACCGCCGGCGCCGAGGAGCGCTATCACCCTGCCATTGGTCAGTGCCCTGCCCGTCTCCACCGCCCTGAGCACGGCCTCTGGGGTGTGAGCGAAGTCCACGATCACCGTGATTGGATCGTCCCCAGACACCACTTCGAACCTGCCCGGCACGCCGGCGACGCCGGGAAGCGCGTCCGCCACATCCCCAAAATCGAGGCCCGCGGCAACCGAGCATGCTGCGGCCAGAGCGAGATTGGCGACGTTGAACTCACCGACCACGGGGGCCGTCACGTCGGCCGACCCCCACGGTGTCGTCAGGTGGAAGCTGGTTTGACCGCCCGTCGATCGCTCGACTGCGCCAAAGGACACGTCGCCGTCCCTGCCGACCGTG
>JBAVPF010000055.1:0-4299 GCA_049692815.1 Acidimicrobiia bacterium | reverse complement strand
ATTCTCTCTCTGCCACCCCCCATGTCTGGCATACCTACCGGGCGCCGAGGAGCGATGGAACCCTCTCACTAGGGTGCGCGGATGCTCAACAGTCAAGCCTTCTTGGTCGAGCCAGGGACAGACCTGGATCTCACCGCCCACGACCCCGACTCCAAGTCCGGCTTCGACGGTGGCAAGAAGGAGGGGAAGACCGTTCTCCAAGAGCTGCGCGACAAGTTGGCGGAGCTGCAGGAGAGACTTTGGGCCGAGTCGTCGAGGGCGCTACTGGTTGTGATCCAGGCCATCGACACGGGCGGCAAGGACGGCACGATCCGCCATGTCTTCACGGGGGTCAACCCGCAGGGTGTCCATGTCAGGAGCTTTGGAGTCCCCTCGGAAGAAGAGATGGCACACGACTACCTGTGGAGGGTCCATGCCGAGACTCCGGAGCGAGGGGCGATCACCATCTTCAATCGATCCCACTACGAGGACGTCCTCGTGGTGAGGGTCCACGACCTCGTCCCCATGGAACACTGGTCGCGGCGCTACCGGCACATCCGCGAGTTCGAGAGGATGCTGAGCGACGAGGGGACGCGAATAGTGAAGCTCTTCCTCAACATCTCCAAGGACGAGCAGAGGGAGCGTCTCCAGGCCAGGCTGGACGAGCCGGGCAAGAACTGGAAGTTCCGGGCGGGCGACCTGACAGACCGTGAGGCCTGGGATGACTATCAGCTGGCGTTCCAGGAGGCTCTCCAAGAGACCTCGACGCCCTACGCCCCCTGGTACGTGGTGCCCGCCAACCGAAAGTGGTACCGCAACCTGGCGGTGTCGAGCATCCTCATAGACACTCTCGAGGACATGGATCCTCGGTACCCCGACGCGGAGCCCGGTCTCGACCAGGTGATCATCACCTAGCGGCGATGATCTCCGCGGTGAGCCTGCGGGCCTCCACCTCGGCCCCGATGTCCAGGTAGGCCTGTCGGGGCTCCTTGCCCTGGAGTCTCCCCCTCCAGTACTCGAAGATGTAGCGCCGCATGAAAGGCAGATACCCGGCGTCCCGGTATTGACGAACATGGACCAGCTCGTGGATCACGAGACGAGCCAGCCTGTCCCTGTCCCCGATCATGAACTCAGGCTCCACGAACACCCATTTCCAGTGGGTCACGCCTTTGATGCCGGGTCGCCAGAAGGCGCGTAACGCACGCGCCGCCGGGTAGACGTTGATGTGATCGGGATCGACCGGCGACAGCATCACTCTCAGCGAGTCACTGTCGTAGCCGGTCGACCGGATGAGACGCCCGGCATTCATCCCACGACGATGTTGACGAGGTTGGGCGGGCGGCTGATGACCCGCCTCACCTGCTGGCCATCTATCCAGTCTTGGATCTTCTCCGAGCCCAGGGCCAGCTCCTCGGCTTGCTCGGGAGTGATGTCGGCCGAGACATCCATGCGGTCGCGAACTTTGCCGTTGACCTGCACTACCAGCGTCACCGTCTCTTCCCGCGCCAGCTCCTCGTCCCAGCTGGGCCATGACTCGGTCGCCAGCATGTCCCCGTAGCCCTTCATCTCCCAGATCTCGTGGGCGATGTGGGGTGTCATCGGAGCCATGACCTTGAGGAGGGCTGTCACGACCTCGTCATAGGTCTCCCGACGGGGAGCCCTCGACACGTAATCGCCCAGCTCGTTCGAGAGCACCATCAGTGCGGGCACGGCAGTGTTGAAGTGGAACCGGTCGATGTCCTCGGTGACCTTGCGGATGGTCCGGTGGGTGAGCCCGATCAAGTCCCGATCCGTCTCGTCGGCCTCCCGGTCGGCGAACTCGTGCTCCGTCGAGGCCGTCTTCCACACCCTCTCCAGGAAACGTCTCGTGCCATCGATGCCGTTCTCGTTCCAGGCGGCGTCGTCGGTAGGCGGGCCCATGAACAAGTGATAGAGCCGGAGGGCGTCCGCGCCATGTGACGCGTAGAGGGCGACCGGGTCGATCACGTTCCCCTTCGACTTGGACATCTTGGCGCCGTCGAGGGTGATCATCCCCTGGGTGAACAGTCTGGCAAAGGGCTCCTCCACCGAGGACAGGCCGATGTCGAACAAGAACTTGGTGATGAACCTGGCGTAGAGGAGATGGAGGATGGCGTGCTCCACTCCCCCGATGTACTGGTCGAGCGGCATCCAGTACGCCGCCTTGGCAGGGTCGAAGATCTCATCGTCGTTGTGTGCATCCGCGTAGCGGAAGAAGTACCAGGACGAGTCGACGAAGGTGTCCATGGTGTCGGTCTCCCGGCGCGCCGGCTCATCGCAAACCGGGCACCTCGTGTTCACGAAGCTGGGCTCGGCCGCCAGCGGTGACCGGCCCTTGGGCAGGTAGTCCTCGATCAGTGGGAGCAGAACCGGCAACTCTTCGTCCGGCACCGGGACGAGGCCGCAGCTGTCGCATTCGACCATCGGGATCGGGCTTCCCCAATAGCGCTGCCGTGATATCAGCCAGTCACGGAGACGGTAGGTGACGGTGGCCTCCCCGATGCCCCTTTCGACCAGCCAGTCGGTGATCTCTCGAATGGCTTCGGCACGGCCCAGCCCGTCCAGGAAGTCGCTGCCGACGGTGAGACCATCGCCGACATAGGCCTCGTCTTCGAAGTCGTCCGGGGGCTGGACGGTCCGGATGATGTCGAGGCCGTACTTGGTGGCGAAATCCCAGTCACGCTGGTCTTGACCAGGAACCGCCATGATCGCCCCGGTCCCGTATCCCATCAGCACGTAGTCGGCGATGAAGATCGGGACCCGACTGTCGTTCACGGGGTTGATGGCGTAGGCGCCGGTGAACACGCCCGTCTTCTCGCCCTCGGCGAGCCGCTCGATCTCAGAGACGTTGAAAGCGGCCTGTATGTACTCCCTGGCGGCGGCCTCGTGCTCGCTACCGGTTATCAGGGATTCGACCAGGGGATGTTCCGGGGCCAGCACGCAGAATGTCATGCCAAAGATGGTGTCCGGGCGCGTCGTGAAGACGTCGAACGACCCTCCGCCGTCGACTTCGATCGTGAAGCGCGCCCCCTCGGAGCGTCCGATCCAGTTTCGCTGCATCGTCTTCACCCGCTCGGGCCAGTGCTCCAACGTGTCGATGTCGGCCAGGAGCCGATCTGCATACTCGGTGATCCTCAAGAACCACTGGGTGAGATTCTTCTTCACCACCGGTGTGTCACACCGCTCGCAGAGCCCGTCGATGACCTGCTCGTTGGCCAGGACCGTCTGGTCCTTGGGGCACCAGTTCACCGGTGCTTCGGCCTTGTAGGCCAGACCCTTCTCGTAGAGCCTGAGGAACAGCCATTGATCCCATCGATAGAAGGCGGGATCGTGTGAGGCGAGCTCACGATCCCAGTCGTACATCGAGCCCAGTTGCCGGACCTGGGCGGTCATCGTCGCGATGTTGTTCTCTGTGTTGACCTTCGGGTGGACACCCGAGTCGATCGCCGCGTTCTCGGCGTTCAACCCGAAGCTGTCCCATCCGAAGGGCGAGAGGACGTTCAATCCCTGCATGGTCTTGTAGCGGGTGAGCAGGTCCCCGAACGTGTAGTTGCGCACGTGGCCCTGATGGAGTGCGCCCGACGGATAGGGGTACATGCAGACGTTGTAGAACTTTGGTTTCGAGTCGTCTTCGCTCACGTTGAACAGCCGCGCCTCCTCCCAACGCTGCTGCCATTTCGCCTCGATTGCCTTGTGGTCATATGTCATGTCGAATCCGTGAGGGTAACTGTCGGTGCCATGATGGTCAGACGACCAACAAGAGGAGAAACCTCAATGAGGATCCAACGGGTGGGTGTCATCGGCGGCGGGCTCATGGGTTCAGGGATCGCCGAAGTGTGCGCCCGCAGCGGCAGTCACGTCGTGGTGCATGAGATCGACGCGGCGGCTGCCGAAGCAGCCTTGGGCCGTGTCGAGAAGTCTCTGGGGCGTGCGGTCGAGCGTGGAAAGCTCGACGAGGCAGGAAGCGAGGACATCAAGGGCCGCATCAGCTTCTCCACCAACCTCGACGAGCAGGCGGACCGTCATCTGATCATCGAGGCCGCCACCGAGAACGAGGCCCTCAAGAAGCAGATCTTCGCCGATCTCGACGAGGTTTCGACCGATCCGGAGGCCATCTTCGCCTCAAACACCTCGTCGATCCCGATCACCCGGCTTGGGGCGGCGACCACGAGACCCGACCGGGTCGTCGGCCTCCATTTCTTCAACCCCGTCCCTGTGATGGCATTGGTCGAGCTGGTTACCACGGTGAAGACCGATGAGGTGTGCCGGGACACGGTCCGCAGCTACGCCGAGTCGCTGGGC
>JBAVPF010000054.1:0-3447 GCA_049692815.1 Acidimicrobiia bacterium | reverse complement strand
CGGGTTAACATGACCAGCCCCAAGGAGGTCGTTTGTGAATCTCGGTGGACAAGAGTGGCTGATAATCCTTCTCATCCTGCTGCTCATATTCGGTGCTCGAAAACTGCCTGACCTGGCCCGTTCACTCGGCGCCTCGGCGAAGGAGTTCCGCAAGGGCATCGAGGACGGGTCCCGTGACGAACCCGACGACACCCCGTCCGACGCCTCAGAAACACCTGATTCCTAGGAACTGAACAGCCGGCAGCGGCGTTTCTGGAGTAGGTCTCCGAGCTATGGAGTCCATCCCGCTCACATGGGAAGAGGTGGCCCGTGTCCACGGACGGAAGATCTACAACTTCGCCTACCGGCTCACCGGTAACCCTGACGACGCCCACGACCTCGTTCAAGAGGTGCTCCTCAGGGTGCGGCGTGGCCTGGCCAGCTATCAACCAGGGAGCTTCGAGGGCTGGCTGTGGCGCATCACGCGCAACGCGTTCCTCGACGAGGTTCGTCGCAAGAAGCGTCGTCCCACCTCACCGATGCCCGACGAGGTCGACCGCTGGGGGATCGCGGCCACCGACTCGGCGGACATCGAATACGACCGGATCTCCCTGGGAGACGACATCCAGAAGGCGCTCCTCGAGTTGCCGGTCGACTTTCGGGAGGCCGTCGTCCTATGTGACGTCGTCGGCCTTTCCTACGAGGAGATCTCCCAGGCGGTCGCCGTCCCCATCGGCACGGTGCGCAGCCGGATACACAGGGGGAGAAAGATGCTGAAGGGGCTGCTGGCATGACCCATCCCTCCGAGCTGATCAGCGCCTTCCTCGACGGCGAGTTGGACGATCGGGAGAGGTCCGACCTGATCCGGCATCTCGGCGGATGCGGGAAGTGCACCGTCGAACTGGAGGAGATGCAGCGGGTGCGGGCGGCGGTCCGCTCCCTTCCCGTGCTCGAATTGCCGGTCGGGCTCATCCCCGAGGCCGACACGGTGGTCGTGCCTCTCCGTTCGCACAAGGGACTGTGGGCCGGTGTCGCCGCCGCCGTGGTGATCGTCGTGATCGCCGTCGCCGCGCTGGTCACGCCTCCCGCAGCTTCGACCTCCATCGACCATCTGAACAGCCTCTACGGAGCGAGGAGCTCGGTCGACCCGGCGTTCGGCCCCGCCAAGGTCGTGGTCCCGTCTCTGGAGACCGCCGGATGAGGCGCTTGGCGATCCTGGTGCTGGGCATGGTGGTCCTTCCGGCACAGGCGGCATTCGCCGCCGAGCTGGGCGACCTCATGGACGGTTCGAGAGATGCCAGCTACACCGCCGAGCAGATCATCAGCTGCTCGACACCCGACGGCGTGCGTGACGCCGTGGTACGCATCACCCAGAGTGGCGGGGAGCTGCGGGTGTCCTCCAGCCTGACCGACGACGTCGAGGTGGCGGTGGGCGCCGGGACCTGGTCGATGAAGAGGGGTGGCGAGCTGGTGAGCGAAGCCAGTGTCGGCCAGGGAAAATCGACTGTCGAGCCGCTGTACACGGTCGAAGAGCAGCAAGCGGTTAGGTTCTTGGGCCGGGCAGCCATGTCCTATCTGCTCATCCGTGACGGGACGCCGCGAGCCGAGTTGGTGTTCGACGACGAAACCGGTGTCCTGGTCGACGCGGTGACCTATTCGGTGGACGAGGAGATCTACTGCGAGCGCCGCTTCGTCTCCCTGGACGTCGGCTCCGACGTGGCCGCGGCCCAACCGGGTCAGGCGCCGGATGCGGTTTCGCCCAGCGCAGTGACGGACTCGTCCCTGCCAGAGGAGGTGGTGGGCTTCGAGCGGCTCGACCAGTACGAGGACCAGGACGGGGTTCGGTTCTCCTATTACTCGGATGGGTTCTTCTCGTTCGCTCTGTTTCAGACACCCACCAAGGTCCCCGTTTCCGGGGCCACCACGGTCTCGCTGCCGTCGGGGACCTATCAGCGGGTGTTCACCGCGGGCCAGGTGACCTATGTGTGGGAGACCCGGGACGGGGCGGCCGCCTTGGTCGGCGACCTTCCCCCTGACCTCCACGAGGCTGTCCTGGCAGCGATGCCCCATCCTCACGACCCCGGCTTCTTTCGCCGGGTGTGGCGCAGCCTCTTCGGCTGACCATCTTGTGGCAACCCGGGGTATCTCGGGCCACATATGGCGCCAGACCGCTCATGTTCAAGTTTGAAGCGCCGTGCGATAGTCCTCGAAGTCCCGTCCCACCCTGAGCTCGTCAGACCGGGTTAGTCCTGTGATCACCGAGTCTCCGTCCAAGAAGTACGTCGTTCGCTCGGCGTAGCCCCGCTCTTCGTTGAAGGTGTCGTAATCCCTCGCCACCGCTCCGTGTGGCCAGAAATCGGAGAGGATGTCGAACTGAAACCTCTTCTGCTCTGACCAGACTCTGTTGGCGTGGACCGTGTTGCAGGTGATGGCGACGACACTGGCGCCGGCATCACCGAACAAGGCGTACTCGTCCCGGATCTGACACAACTCGCTTTCACAGGTTGCCGTGAAGGCAAACGGGATGAAGACGATCACCGACTTGGCGCCCTTCAGGTCGTCGAGGGAGACGGGCTGGCGACTCTGATTCAGGAGAGTGAAGGCTGGAGCGCGAGTCCCAATCGCTAACGACACGAGACGTCTTCCCTCGTAGATGAGCGGAATCGAGCCATATCTGGCTCGACGTACCCCGGGTTCGCCTTGGATTGGGAGGAGGCGATGGGGTGGAGGATCGCGGTGGGCATTCAGGACCAGCCGTCGAGGAGAACACGGGCGGCCCAGGCGGTGGGGTCACGCAGCTCGGCGTCCGTCGGCATCCGCGAGGGGTCTGCCCAGAGGGTCTCCAGGGCGTCGTCCCCGTATCTGCGCTCGACTTCTTGGTTGAACTCGTCGCCCAGCCTTATGAACTCCGACGGGACCGGCCCCACCCCGATCGTGGGAGCGCCGGTGATCTCGTCACGCTGTCGGTCCCGGGTTGCGCAGATCTGGTCGAAGCTCGGCGACATCTCACCGACGGCCCGGCGTGCCAGTAACCGGGCGCACCCGGCGACGACGCCGAGAAAGGCTTCCAGCTCGGCCCTGGGCGCCTGCGCCTCCTCGCCGCCGATCAGCCCGTCGATGCCACCTGCCTCCTCGAGGGCCCGCTCGATCGCCTCGGGATCTCCTCCGGCAACCATCAAGCCGCTCAGCTTGGTCGGGTCTATTTGTGCCGCGGCTGCGTAGTCGGCGACGAGGGTCGCCAGGCGATCGTGCACCCACGGGACTTCGCAGACAGCCCTGAATGCGACCTCGTTGGCAACGACCCAGAGCCTCACCTCGCGCTCGTCGAAGCCCTCTCCGGTGATGTTCGCGATATTGGGCACGATCACGGCGAGCGGGCCGGGTCGGTCGGGTGGGAGCCCGGCATCGAAGCCGGCGACGACCCAGACCGCCAGGCCGCCCACGAGCGAGCCAACCTGGAGCCCGACC
>JBAVPF010000053.1:0-2594 GCA_049692815.1 Acidimicrobiia bacterium | reverse complement strand
GAGTCGACCCGCCCAGGGGCGACCCCGGTGGCAGAGGCAGAAGAGCTGCGACGAGTTCTCCCCGTGGTCGAGGGTCTCGTCGCCGAGGGAGTGAGGGTGAGTATCGACACCTACAAGCCCGTCGTGGCGAAGGCAGCACTTGCCGCCGGCGCTTGCGTGGTCAACGACGTCACCGGATTCAGGGACCCGCGGATGGTCGAGGCAGTGACTTCGTCGGATTGCGGCGTGGTCGCCATGCACATGCTGGGGACGCCAATCGATAGGCATGTCGACCCGGCATATCGCGACGTCGTCGCTGAGGTGGAGGAAGCACTGCTTTCCAGCACAAGACGGATCGAAGCATCGGGGGTTGCATCTGAGCGGATCGTGATCGACCCGGGGATTGGCTTCGGGAAGCGCTCCCATCACAGCATGGCTCTGCTCACCGGGATCGGCCGGCTCTCGGCTCATGGCTATCCGGTGATGGTCGGCGTCTCCCGCAAAGGCTTTCTGGCAAGAACCACCCGGGACGCCACCGAGGCCGGACGCGACCAGGCCACCGCCGTTCTCAACGCGCTCGCATATGTAAGTGGCGCAAGGCTGTTTCGCGTCCACGATGTGGCCAGATCACAGGCTGCGCTGAATCTCGCCGCGGCTATCGTGGCGTCCTAGCAATGGGACGAATGGTTGCAGGGTTGAAACCGCGGGGGTTCACGTGGATTATCTCGGAACGGTTGGCCGTGTCCGACCGCGTCGGGGGCTCGGGGTTCCAACACCGCCGGGTGCGACGCGAGGAGGAGATCACGTGGCTCGTGCAAGAGGCCGAGATAAACACCATCGTCTCCATGCTCCCCAGCAACCAGAACCTCGCCGCGTACCGGCAGGCGGGAATCGCCACCTACTCGGTGCCGCTCAGCAACCCGGTCGGTGAGAAGGACGTCAAGAGGTTCTTCGCCACGCTCGATCAAGCGTTGGGGCGCAGCCATGCCCGGGTCCTCATACACCGGGAGACCATCGACGACACGATCGGTGGGCTACTCGGTGGTTATCTCGTCGATTCGGGCCTGGTCGATGACCCGATACTCGCGCTGGCATTGATCCAGCAGATCCTCGGTCGGGCCCTGGGCCCGGAGGGCAGGTCCCTCATACCCGAGGCGAACCGTAATTGAACGACCGCATCGAGCTCAGGGGGATCGAGGTATACGCCAGACATGGCGCCCTCCCCGAAGAGCAAGAGAAGGCTCAAGTGTTCAAGGTCGACGTCACGGCCTACACCGACCTGACCACACCGGCGCAGACCGACGACCTCGAAGACACCCTCGACTACTCGTCTCTGGCGCTGGCAGTACGTGAGGTGGTCGGGTCTGAGACGCACCGGCTGATCGAGACCGTCGCCAGCCGAGTCGCCGAGGTCGTCATGAGCCATCCCGACGTCACTCGCTCGATCGTCACCATCCACAAGCCGAATGCACCGATAGACATGGTCTTCGACGATGTGTCGGTCACCGTCGAGCGGAGCAGGTGAACCGGTACTTCATCGCCCTCGGCTCCAACGTGGGTGACCGGCTCGGCCACCTGTCGGGGGCGTGTCGGAAGCTCGGGGAGGAGGTTCGGATCCTGGGAGCGTCTTCGATGTACGAGACCGAGCCGGTGGGTGGCCCGGATCAGGACCCCTATCTGAATGCAGTCCTGGCGATGGAGACCGAGCTCGACCCCCTTCCGATGCTCGACTTGCTGCAGAAGATCGAGAGCGAGCACGGCAGAGAGCGCACCGTCGAGTGGGGGCCGCGCACCCTCGACCTGGACATCGTGGCTTGGGACGGGCCCGCCTTCTCCGAGGATCGTCTCGTGATCCCGCACCCACGGGCGGTCGAGCGCGCTTTCGTCCTCGAGCCGTTGGCGGAGAACTGGCCCGATGCCGATGTCGGTGGTGGTACTACGGCAGGTCAGGCTCTGAGCGCTGTGGACCGTTCGGGTGTCGACTTCCTCGCCAAGGATTGGATCCCGCCGGTGTCGCGTATTCGCCCCATTCTCCTCGTCGGCGGGCAGATGCTCATCCTCGGTCTCGTCGCACTCGGGATCGGCCTCAGCGGCGATATCCCCGACGGTTTGACTGCGACCTCTTTGCTCGGTGGCCTGGCGATGATGGCGGGTTTGACCTTCATGCTGGTGTCGGCGCGTCTGCTGGGCCCCGCCATCACCGCCAGCCCGGTGCCGGCGGCCGGAGCCCGTCTCGTGGAGCGGGGCCCGTACCGGCTGGTCCGGCATCCCATCTACACCGGGGTCTGCCTGACGGTCATCGGTGCGGCGATACTCTTCGAGAGCCTCCCTGCTTTGATCACGGCGCTGGCTCTCATTCCCTATCTCTGGTTCAAGACTGTCTACGAGGAGCGGCAACTCCGAATGCACTTTGTCGGTTATCGGGCATACCAGACGCGGGTGCGTTGGCGACTCATTCCGTATGTGACTTAATCCTCTTTTCCCGCCGCGGGCGCACGTGCTAGCTTCGCCGGATGGTGCTTGGGCACGCCCCGCCATGACAGCCTGTTCGTGACACGTCAGGAACACGACAGGAGGTAAGAATGGCCAAGAGGTCGCGAGAGCACCGTCAAGAC
>JBAVPF010000052.1:0-8403 GCA_049692815.1 Acidimicrobiia bacterium | reverse complement strand
GTGCGGTG
This sequence comes from Acidimicrobiia bacterium, assembly GCA_049692815.1. Taxonomy (GTDB): domain Bacteria; phylum Actinomycetota; class Acidimicrobiia; order Spongiisociales; family ZC4RG35; genus JANQRA01. The sequence continues at coordinate 8,395 of JBAVPF010000052.1, read as the reverse complement.
GACTGGGGCGGCACGGACGTCACCATCGACGCCACCGGGGTCGAACTGGCCGGAGTAGGGGTCGATCTCTCCGATGCGCCCGACGGGGCGATGGCGGTGGCGGTGGCCGCCCTCTTCGCCGGATCCGCGAGCAGGATCGGCGGGTTGGGCTCGCTCCGCCTCAAAGAGTCCGACCGGCTGGAGACCCTCGGCGGGGAGATGCGCCGGCTGGGCGCAGACGTTGTGGTCGACGGTGACAGCCTGGTCATCGAGCCTGCCCACCTCAGCGGCGCCGGGTTGTCCTCGCATGGGGACCATCGCATCGCCATGACCATGGCTCTCACCGGTCTCGTCTTACCCGATGTCTCCATCTCGGGTGCGGGTGCCGTGGACAAGACCTGGCCCGGTTTCTGGGAGTTCCTGGACAGCTTGTGACCGCCCTCGCGGCGGTGTCTGTGGATAACCGGAGCAAACGCGCGCACACCTGACGAATTTTTCAGCACGGTCCGTGTGAGAAACGGTCTCAACGGCCACGCATTGTGGGAAACGCTTGCCGGCAGCGCGTCATAAACCGGCATTCCGGGCATCGGTCAGGTAAGTTCTTTCGCGCGGGAGGGCCCCGGTCTCCGACTTCGCCCCCATTGTCCGAAATTCCCCCCAAGTCGGACAACCCCTCCGGAGACATGAGGGCCCTCCGCTTTTATCCACCACTTCTATGCTGCCGCTCGTGACTTCGCTGATCGTGACCGTCGACGGGCCCGGCGGCACCGGGAAGAGCACGGTGAGCCGGGAAGTGGCCGAGAGGGCCGGTCTCCCTCATCTCGACACGGGGGCCTTCTATCGGGCAGCCACCTTGGCCGTCCTCGAGGCCGGTGCCGACCCTTCTTCTGCCGTCGAGGTCACCCCGATAGTGGCCCGTCTCCACATGGCACAGGAAGACGGCCGCATGTATCTGGACGGCAGGGACGTCTCCGAGCAGATAAGAGGCGAGGACGTCACCGCATCGGTGTCGGCCGTCTCCGCCCACCCCGAGGTACGGGCGATCCTGGTGGGGGAGCAGCGCTCCTGGGTGGCCGCCCATGGAGGACGCGCCGTCGTGGAGGGCAGAGACATCGGCTCGGTGGTCTTCCCCGACGCCGAGGTCAAGGTGTTTCTCGACGCTTCGGCACAGGTCCGCGCCGCCCGCCGAGCCCGGCAGACCGGTGAGAGCCCGGTTGAGGTCCTCGACGACCTCAACCGGCGTGACCGCCTCGACTCCACCAGAGCCACCTCACCGCTGACCGTGCCCCAAGACGCGGTGGTCGTCGACACCTCCGATCTCGGCTTCGAAGACGTGGTGGACCTGCTGATGGAGCTGATAAGCGCGAAGTCCTGAATCACCTGACGGCACCTACCATGACCGTCATGGCAGTGGAGAGAGTGCTGTTGGCCGAGCCACGCGGCTTCTGCGCCGGCGTGGAGATGGCGATCAAGGCGCTGACCTGGATGACCCGCATCTTCGACGGGCCCGTCTACTGCTATCACGAGATCGTCCACAACGAGTGGGTGGTGAAGGCCTTCGAACGGGTGGGCGTCGTCTTCGTCGACGACATCTCCCAGGTCCCCGAGGGAGCGCCCATCATGCTCTCCGCGCACGGCTCCTCCCCGGAGGTGGTGGAAGCGGCCTCAACCCGGGCTGCCGTCGTCATCGACGCGGTGTGCCCTCTGGTCACCAAGGTTCATCACGAGGTGAAGATGATGTCCCGTAAGGGCTTCGACATCATCTACGTCGGTCACGAGGGCCACGATGAGGCGGTGGGGACCGTCGCCGAAGCGCCGCAGGCGATCACCCTGGTCGAGCCGGAGAAGGGGTTGGGCGACTTCGCCCCGGTCGACGAGGACAAGGTTGCCCTGGTGGCACAGACCACTCTGGGCATGTACGAGTGGGAAGAGGTGATGAGGGACGCCTCGGAGCGTTTCCCTGGTCTGAAGACCGCCCGTAAGTCGGACCTCTGTTACGCCACCACCAACCGCCAGGAGGCGGTGAACCAGCTGTCGGACCAGTGCGACCTGATCCTGGTGATCGGCTCGCACAACTCCTCGAACACACAGGCGCTGGTCCGGGTCTCCCAGGAGAAGAATGTTGCCGCCCATCGGATCGACAACGCCGACGACATCCTTCCCGAATGGCTGGAGGGGGCGGCGACGGTGGGTGTCACCGCAGGAGCGTCCGCACCCGACCATCTGGTGCAGGAGGTCATCGACCGGCTCGCCCCGTCAAACGGTTTCGAGCTGTGGGCGGCCACCACCGAAGCCGAGTACTTCCCGCTGCCACCGCAGCTCCGCTCCTTCGTCACCACATTGCAGACGCTGGTGGAGGCGGGTGTCACCGCGCAGAAGCCCGGTGGCGAGTCGTGGCTGGAGCGGGACCGGGAGTGGACCGCCACCGAAGCCCTGGAACTCATCCACGACTAGAGCACCCACGTCAGCAGCCAGAGCACAGAGCACCCACGAACATGAGCACCCTCCCAGTAGTCGCCGTGGTCGGCCGTCCCAATGTGGGCAAGTCGACGCTCGTGAACCGGATCATCGGCTCCCGCTCGGCCGTGGTGGAGGAGATGTCGGGTGTCACCCGTGACCGCCGCCAGTTCGACGCCGACTGGTCGGGTCGTGACTTCATCGTGGTCGACACCGGTGGTTGGGAGATCAAGCCGGGTGGCGATCTCAGCAAGTCGATCCGGGAGCAGGCGGAAGGAGCCGTCTCCGGCGCCGACGTGGTGATCCTCGTCGTCGACGGGACCACCGAGCTGACCGACGACGACACCGGCGTGATCGGGGTGCTGCGACATGCCGGTCTCCCGGTCGTGGTAGCGGTGAACAAGATCGACGACGCCACTCTCGAGGGCGAGGTCGACCGTTTCTGGCGTCTCGGGCTCGGAGACCCGGCGCCGATCAGCGCCTATCACGGCAGGGGAGTGGGCGACCTGCTCGACCGTGTCGTGGCCGTGCTCCCGGAAACGGAGGAACTGCCAGGCGCCGAGACACCAACCAGGGTGGCCATCGTCGGCCGCCCCAACTCGGGCAAGTCGACTCTGCTCAACCGTCTCGCCGGCGAGACCCGTGTGATCGTCTCCGAGCAGCCGGGGACGACACGCGACCCGATAGACGTCGACGTCGAGATCGACGGTCAGACCTACCGGCTGGTCGACACCGCAGGCATCCGTCGCAAGCCGCAGATACAGGAGGACGCCGACTTCTACGCAGTGCTCCGCGCCCGTGAGGCGCTGCAGCGGGCCGACATCGCCCTGCTGATGGTCGACGCCACGGAGGGGGTGACCCACCAGGATCAGAGGATCGCCTCGGAGATCAGCGAGGCGGGCGCCGGTCTGGTTGTGGTGTTGAACAAGTGGGATGCCATCGACGAGGAGCAGCGTGAGCTGACGGAGCGTTCCCTGCCCGACAGGCTCTCGTTTGTGGGGTGGGCGCCTGCGCTGCGCATGTCGGCCCTGACCGGGGCCCGGGTGGGTCGTCTGGGGTCCGCTCTGGATGCGGTGATGGAGAGCAGGGCGAACCGGGTGGCCACCGGTGTGCTCAACCGGGAGATCAGGGAGTGGGTGGCGGCGCACCCCCCACCGGTGCGCAAAGGACGGCGTCCCAAGTTCCACTATGCGGTGCAGGCGGGGACGGCACCGCCCACGTTCGTCCTCTTCGTCTCCGGCGGCGAGCTGGGAGACGACTACCTTCGCTTCCTCGAGAACCGGTTGAGGAATTCTCATGACTTCACCGGCAACCCGATCCATTTCGTGACCAGGAAGCGGAACAAGCGGTGACCGAGCATCACGACCCCGAAGACATCAAGACGCCACTCAGCTTCAAGGTGATGGTGGTGCTGGTCGTCATCTACCTCGGTTACCGGCTCGTACAGGGTCTGGTGTGGGTATGGCAGCACGTCTTCTGAGACCACGATGGTCGGTGGCCATGGTCATGGTGATCCTGGCAACGACGGGGCTGGTGGGCTCCGTGGCCAGCCGCTGGGTCGACGACATCCTCTTCGACACCGACACTTTCATGGAGGCGGTGGGACCCATCGGCACCGGTGAAGTGGTGACCGGTGCCATGGCCGACAAGTTCTCCTCGACTCTCATCGACTGGATCGACGCCGAAGGTCGTCTCGCCGGGATGCTGCCTGATGCCCTGGCGCCAATGGCGGGTCGGATCGCGGATCGGGTGGACGAGATCGTCACCGACGAGACCGGGCGCTTCTTCGCATCCGACGTCTATGAGCAGGCCTGGCTGGGGCTGGCGGAGAGGGCTCATCGGGCCGCGGTGGCGTTAGCCCGCGACCAGATCCCGTTCGTCTCCACCGAGGGCGGGGTGGTGACCGTCGACTTGATACCGGTGATGACTCCGATCGTCGACAGGGTGTTCGCCCGGCTCACCGAGCTGGGCCAGGCGATCCCGCAGGTGATCCTGGAGCAGGTGGACTTCGACGATGCGATCGCCCACGCCGTCGACATCTACGAGACGGAGGGGCTGCCCGCCTGGCTGGGGGAGATACAGGTGTATTCCTCGGATCGGCTGGCCGCACTCCAGGAGACGACGGCGCTGCTCGACCGTCTGGTGTGGGTGCTGCCGGTGGTGACGGTGCTGCTGGCTGTAGGGGCTCTCTACTTCGCCCCTTCCCGGGGGCGGATGACGGTGGTCTTGTTCGGTGCCGCCGGGTTGGCATGGCTGCTTGCTTCCCTGCTGGTGAGCACTCTCATCGGCACTGTGGTGGGGAACATCGAATCGACGACGGCGGCAACCATCGCCGATGAGGTGTTCACCGGGATCACCGCCGGGCTGACCCGGACCCTGCTGATCCTGGGTGTCGTGGCTGCGGTGGCCGCGGTGGCCGTCGGCGTCTGGCTCCACTACTCGCGGGAGCGTGACGAAGACAAGGCCGGGGCGCCCGGATAGACCTCTTCCCCTATACGTCACACGGTGCCCACCGTATGATTTCCATCTCGCAGCCCATCAGAGGAGCGTTGTCATGGGGTCGGTGATAGGGACGATCGGCTTCTTTCTCCTGGTGTTTTCGGGGCTCTTCGTCGCCATCAGCTTCATGGGTGGTTTCGCCGGCGCGATCGCTGCCGGTGGCAGGGAGGACCGGTCGCTTCTCTACAACTTCGGCATCGGGCTCTTCGGCACACTGATCGGCACGGCGATGTGGGCCGGCATCTCCGGCGAGTGGCCAGAGGAGGTGACGGCGGGGGCGTTGGCGCTGTCGTTCGTGGCCTCGATCTGTGTCGCCTTTGTCGCCAACTGGAGGGAACGGCGACAGGCCGAGAAGCAACACTCCGACTCCCAGGGAGCCTCTGCCTAGCCGTCAGCGCTTGGCGTTGGTGAGGGTGCGCGCCGCCCACGCCGCCAGAGCCCACAACGGGATCATGGTGAGCAGGAACGGCCGCAACGTGTCACTGGCGGAGTGAGAGCCCTTGTCGAAGAAGACGAAGGCGAGGACGGTGGTCGTCAGCAGCACGACGACGCCCGCTCCCAACACGACCCTTCTGCCCATGTCCGACACGAGCGAAACGCTAGCGATGCGTCGGCGGGCTGACGGTGACGCTCTCACGTATGCCAGGGATCAGGCTCCAAACCCCACGTCTCCCAGGCGGCGAGGTCGGATTCCTTGACCTGGACGGGGAGCCAGCCGTGGTGGATGGCGGAGATCAGGGCGTCGGTACGGCAGAGAAGGCCCATTGGAGTGATGAAGCTGGCGTGCCTGCGGCATCTGGTGCACACCAGCCGCTGGTGGTTGTCGGGACTGGCTGATTCCACTCGTTTGAGCATCGGCAATCGGCGTTCGTATTCTTGAGCGTCATTTGACCAGGTCACCGTGGTGTCTAGCCATGACTGAGATGTGTGACTTCGGCCCCTTGTCTTCTTGGCGTCACGCGGGCGGAACCGCACCCGACAGCGTCCTGAGCCGGAGCCGCTTGGTCTTCCAGACCACCTGAGTGACTCCGCTGCATGGCCAGATCACTCGTGTCCTTGGCCTCTACCGCCTGACAGGCGTGGTGCCGCACAATCATGTTGGAGCACAGACATGGACTCCGGGTTCATCATCAGCTTGGGAATCGTGGTCGGCGTGATTGCTCTGAGCCGGGTCTGTGACTTCCTCCCGCCCGGCCCGACACGCAAACATGCTGTGCTTCGTGGGTGCTGGTTTCTTGTCGTTCTGGGGCTTGTCGCCGCAGCATGCTCCTCCGGGGACTCTGGCACTGAGTCGGCGACGACCACGATCTCGACGCCTTCGTCTACGACGACCACACTGCCGTCCACGACCACGACCACCTTCCCGCCGGAGCCGGGGTTGGAGTTCGACACGTTGCTGGTCTGGCGGGTGGGGGACGTTCACGAACCCGCGCTCCTGTTCAGCAATCCTGAGGGCACGAACCAGCTGCTGCTCCCCATCGATCGACGGGTACCGCTCTCGGACTGGAGATCGGCCGCGGTGACCGACTTGGAGGGTGGGCTCATGATCACAGGTGGCCAGGGGGCGTCGTTGCCCGGGGGTCTGGTGCTGAGAATCGAGAATTCGAGCGACAACCCCCAGGTTCTGGAGGTCGGGGAGATCGACGACGTGCATCTCTGGCCCTCGGTGGTCCGCTTCCACGACGAGCCGGCCCTCTTCTATGTGAAGACTTCCTGGGACACATGGGCTGAAGGTGAGCTCGACCTGTTCGAGACACACAGCGAGGTGCTCGTCCAGCCCATCGAGGACGGGGTGGCGACGTCGCTGTTCGACAATGTGGTCCGGGAGACCTTCCAAGAGGGTGTCTACACGAGTGACGGACCATGGCTGATTCGCAGCGGGTATGGGGGAGACATGTTGATGCTCCAGTGGGCGACCGAGGATTGTGGGTGGCTCGAGTTCCGCGACGAGACCGGCCAGGTTGTGGATGTCGCCGGCAACCCGGAGCCGTCGCCGGGCGCCTGCGGGTCAGTCCGCTTTGTCGACCCCATGATCTCCCGTGACGGGAAATGGCTGGTGGGCCAGGTCCTCCATCTCGACGGCACTGGTTCGTATCTCACCGTTGTCGAGTTGAGCTCGGGCGCAGAGCTCGGCCGCTTCGAGGGCCAGACCGCCTTCTTCGACGGCGATACGACACTGGTTGCCGTCACCGGGCTCGATGATCCCGACGCGGTGACCGGTTACAGGTTGGTCGAATGGGGGACAGGCAGGGTCGTCGAGACGGTCCTCGACCCTCCGGATGGAGTGCTTCTCGGGATCATCGGAGAGCAGACCCTCATCTCCCGGGAACTCTCCTTGGAGGAGTTGCCGCTTCCGACCACATGCTCGTCGTCAGGCCGGCAGGCGACGCTCCCGGAACAGTCCGGGCTGCCGCCAGCCGTGGCGAGCACGCGTCAGGCGATCGCCGATGCCGCATCTGAATGTGACTTCATGACGCTGTTCGAGTTGGCGAATGCCAACTCAGAGTGGTTCACGATCGCAGCTCACGGAATCTGTGACGAGCCTGTGCCGAGCAAGATCGGGGACATCGATCCCATTCCCCTTTGGTTCGAGGGCGACCTCCACCATGGGGAGATGTCGACGCTGACTCAGATACTCGCCGAGCCCTATGCCATCGAAGAGGATGAGCAGGGGACGGTCTATGTCTGGCCGGACGAGGGGCACAACGACTACCGGCTGGGAATCCGTGAGGATGGCTCATGGGCGTGGATCGTGAGGGGGTTCTACGAGGAGCCTTGCGAGACGATCTGGTGCACCTGCTGACCGGGCTCACCTCACGAGATCGTCTTCGGTCCAGGGGTAACGACTCGAACTCGGACTCGCAGGTCGTGAGATACCTCGGCCAGGTCCGATTCGTAGAGTGTCCCGTCATGACGGCAGCCGGAATGCAGGGAGAGTGAGACGGTGTCGGGCTCGTCGCTGACCGAGACAACCGATCAGATCGAGGTCAGACGGCCCCTCCTCCTCGCCCTGGGCGCCGCCGCGGTTATGATGCTCGGATCACTGTTGCCCTGGCTCAACGTGACCACACCTCAGGGGTCTTTCACCTTCACCGGCTCCGAAGGTGACGGCTCGATAACCATGGCTCTGGGCGCCGGCATCGCGCTGATGGCGGCGGTTGGCCTGATCCAGAAACGTGCCACTCTCGTGACCGGGACGCTGATCGCATTGGCCGGGGTCGTCGCCGGGATGGAGGCGCTCAACTTCGTCGAAGATGCCAAGGCGACGCTGGGTCTGGTCGATCCCACACAGATCGAAGTCTCCACCCGCCCCGGGATGTGGGTCTCCATGTTGGGCTGTGCCGTGGCCGTGACCGCCGGCGTTCTCGTGCTGATTGCAGTGCGCCGGGAGCGCCAGGCCGCCAAGTAGAGCCTCCGGTCGTCTTTCAGCCGGTTTGGTCGAGGTCGTAGATCACCGGCC